>NZ_JACFQM010000010.1:0-67842 GCF_016101465.1 Snodgrassella sp. M0110
AGGCTATTTCAACCGCAGCGCCTGCAATGTCAGCCAGTAATGAAGTATGTAAAAGGATGTCTCCCTCACGAGCTGCCCAGTATGCCTGTCCCATAGTTATTTTCTCTGCTGATGTTTGTTTTATTTGTTATTTTTTAATTAATAATTAACAAATATTTAATAATTTTTAATTATTATATCACAAATTTATTAATAAAATTGGTTCGGATAGTGTTGCGTAATTAGAAAATCAATACCGGGATTGAATATTTATAAGATTTATTTAAGGTGAGAAAAAATTGAATTTTTGTTTTTATGCAGATAAAAAAAATAACCGCATTCAGCGGTTATTAATGGTGGCCAGAGGCAGGATCGAACTGCCGACACACGGATTTTCAGTCCGTTGCTCTACCGACTGAGCTATCTGGCCATCGGGGAAGAGTGCGCATTAAACCAGATATATGCCGGCTTGGCAAGTGTTTTCTGTGTTCTCTTATCTATGTCGCTGTTTATTTGTTGGAAAAATTGGTTATTTTGCTGGTTTTACATGTGTTATTTTGAAATTCTGTATGTTTAATAAGGTCTTTTTTTCTTTTTTCAGAATACACACAGGAAACGATTGCTTAGCTTGGATTTCTGTCTGATTCTTCACAAAAAGTAGACGCCGGATAAGAGCTGTATTAAGGTAAACACTTTTATTACAAGGGTGAAGAGGATGCAGGGCGAACAAAAGCCGGTATGGAAAGATGGCTGGTTACAGCAATGTATTCATGTACCGTCACCAAATTTCAGCCGGCGTCCGGCACAGACTGAGGTATCGCTGGTGGTATTGCATAATATTTCTTTACCACCTTTTGAATACGGGCAGCAGGCAGTACAGCGTTTGTTCACTAATCAGATTGATGCTGCTGAACCGGATGATTTTATGCGTTCATTAACCGGATTGCGGGTATCCAGCCATTTTCTGCTGGAACGAAACGGAACAATAATTCAGTTTGTTTCCTGTGATGACGCAGCTTTTCATGCCGGGATATCACGTTTTAACAGCAGGGATGGCTGTAATGCGTTTTCAGTCGGAATTGAGCTTGAAGGCTGTGATTTCGAACCGTTTACGCCATCTCAGTATACGCAGTTGTATGCGTTATTGCAGATGCTGTGTGCGCATTACCCGATTCAGGCGATTACCGGCCATCAGCATGTGGCACCGGGGCGAAAATCGGATCCGGGGCATTTTTTTGAATGGGATATGCTGCGCAGTAATGGTTTACCGATAGTGACAGAATATCAGTGGCTTTTGTAGTTTATGGCTGCCGGCAGGGGTATTTTTAGTTATAATTCCATTTAACTGTTAATTAAGTTGCGGTTTTCGCAAATTGTCTGGTAGGAATGTAATGAGTGATTCTGTAATGATTGTGCTGGTGATAGGTGCTGCGATTATTCTGTTGGTACTGGCCTATAATATTTATCAGGAAAGCCAATACCGCAAACAATTGCGCGAACAGTTCGGGCATGCCAATAAAGATGCTTTACTGGACAGTCAGGTAAATTCAGTACGGGATGGTGCACAGGCTGCACCTGTTTTGAATGCTAAGACGATGCCGTCAGCAGGTGAAGCGGATACAGCTGCTGCTTCATCTGTACAACAGTCTGAAGCAGTAGACAGTGAAAAAAATAAGCAGGTAACCAGTGACAGCGCTAAATCGGAAGAAGCGACAGTGTCTGCGACCGAAACAGTATCTGATGTGACTGATAATCAAGCACCCACACCAAGAAGTCCGGCTGAACACGAAGATAAGGAATTATTATCACGAATGATGCCGCTGAAAGGGCGTAAAACTTTGCTGGATGTGCGGGATATGTCTAAACAGCCGCTACCATGGTTTGATGTACGTTTTGATTATCTGGCCTATATTGCACTGTATCAGCCGAAAGAGTTGCATGCAATGCCGCGACTGAGCAGTCGTTCCCGTTTCCGGCTGGTAGGCTGTACGATGGATGACCGTTATCAGATAGCTGAACCGATTCCCAGTGTTTATTATCAGGGATTTGTGGTTGGTCTGCAGGCAATCAGCCGCAGTGGTCTGCTTACGCATGAAGAGCTGGCGTATTTTGGCGAACAGGCCAATCGTTTTGCCGAGCAGATGGATGGTCAGCTGCTGTTAACGGATATTAATACTTTTCTGGATGTGGCGCGTCCACTGGATGATTTATGCGCAAGGGTTGACCAGACAATTGCGATTCATCTGGTATCACGTACGAATGTCAGCGGAATGGAGCTGCGTTCTGCAGTTGAGAAACAGGGCTTTGAGCTGGGGCATGATGGTGCATTTTTTTATGCTGATACTAATGGCGAGCCTTTGTTTAATATTGTTACGCTAGATAACACACCTTTTACCTCTACTTTGTTAGCAAATCAAAATTATCGCGGATTCAGTATGTTGTTTGATATAGTACATATACCAAACGGCGAGAAATGTTTTGATCAGTTTATGGATATGGCTGTGAAATTATCCAGTCAGCTAGGTCTGGATCTGGTTAATGATAAAGTGGAAGAGTTATCCACAGAGTGGTTGCGTGAGGTACGCCGCTATGTAGTTGACCGGCAAAAGGAAATGAAGCAGGTTGATCTGGAGCCTGGAAGTGAACTGGCCAAAAGACTGTTTTCCTGATATTGCCTGAGTATTTTAATTTTATAAAGAGATGGCAAGCCGCAGAACGGGGTTTGCCATCTTTTTTCTTTTTCTGAAGGATAGCTGTAATGGATTCAGTAAGCGAACAGCAAATTATTGATTTAACCGCACTACTCAATCGTTATGCGCATGAATATTATGATCTGGATGCACCTACTGTACCGGATGCAGAATATGACCGGCTGTTCCGCCAGTTGCAGGCTCTGGAAGAGCAATATCCGCAATGGCGGCAGCCGGATAGCCCGAGTATACGTGTAGGTGGGCAGGCACAGCAAAAATTTACTGCTGTGGTGCACCAGATTCCGATGCTGTCACTGAACAATGCATTTTCACCACTGAATGATAATAATCAATTCGACCATAGTGAGATGTATGCTTTTGATAAACGGGTACGCGATGGTCTTGGTGCTGAGCCCGAATATATTGTTGAACCAAAGTTTGATGGTCTGGCAATCAGTTTGTTGTATCGTGACGGTCTGCTGGTACAGGCATCTACGCGCGGAGACGGATATGCCGGCGAGGATGTTACTCAGAACGCGCGCACTATTGTCAATATTCCATTACGTCTACAGGGTGATCAGGTACCGGATCTGCTGGAGGTACGCGGTGAAGTACTGATGCTTAAAGCTGATTTTGACCGGCTTAATGCACATCAGCAGGCAGAAAATCAGAAAACTTTTGCCAATCCGCGTAATGCAGCGGCTGGCAGTTTACGCCAGCTGGATCCGAAAATAACGGCACGCCGGCGTTTGCATTTCTATGCCTACGGAATTGCCAGATTGGATGAGCGTTTTGCGGTAAACAGCCACAGCGAAGAGCTGGCATTGCTGGCACGTTTGGGGCTGACAGTACCGCCACAGGATAATTTGTGCTATCAGGCTGATATTGGGAAGGTGCTGGCTTTTTATGAGCATATTTTTCAGATACGTGCGGATTTGCCCTTTGGCATCGATGGTGTAGTGATTAAGGTGGATAATCTGGCTCAGCAGGAGCAGCTTGGCTATGTAGCCCGTGCCCCGCGCTTTGCTATTGCTCAAAAATTTCCGGCAGAGGAAATGCTGACTACTGTGGAGGCTATTGATGTACAGGTGGGACGTACCGGTGCAGTAACACCAGTAGCACGGCTGACGCCGGTATTTGTAGGTGGTGTTACAGTTACCAATGCAACTTTGCATAATGAAGGTGAAGCACAGCGCAAGGATGTACGTGAGGGTGATACGGTTATTGTGCGCCGTGCTGGAGATGTCATTCCTGAAATTGTTTCTGTGGTGCTGGCACAGCGTCCGATGGTGGAAAAACCGGCGGCGGATTTGCTTACTTCGCCTGAAGCTGTACCGAAATATCCGCCGTTCCGTATGCCAGAAAATTGTCCGGTTTGCGGTCATGAAATTGTTCGTGAAGAGGGCGAAGCAGTGGCTCGTTGCAGTGGCGGAATGCTGTGTCATGCTCAGCGGGTGCAGTCGCTAATTCACTTTGCTTCACGTCGCGCCATGGATATCGAAAATCTCGGTGACCGGCAGATTGAACAGTTAGTAACACAGGGCAGAGTCCGTCATTTTGCTGATGTTTATCATTTGCAATTGGCCGATTTGCTGGCAATGAAACAGCAGGCTAAGCAGGAAGCAGGGGAAAGCTCAGCAGAGTCGGTGACAAATGAACTGGAATTATCTGCAACTGATAAAGCAGGCAAACAGCAGCCATCCAGATGGGCTGAAAATATTCTCGCCGGTATTCAGGCCAGCCGGCAGCGTCCTCTGGCTAATTTAATTTATGCTTTGGGTATTTTTCATGTTGGTGAGCGTACAGCAAAACAGCTGGCACAGGCTTTCGGTGATTTGGCTACGCTTACTCAGGCTACTGAGCCGTTACTGGCCTGTTTGCCGGATATCGGTAAGGTGGTAGCACATTCGGTAGCCTATTTTTTCAGTCAGGAAGATCAGACCAGTCAATTGCAGGAATTACTTGATGCCGGTGTGCAACCGCAGACAGAAACACGTCGCACACCACTGGGTAAATACTTTACTCCTGAGCGAATACTGGCTCGTTTACCCGGTGCCGGTTTAACGGAATCGCGGGCACAGAAGCTGTGGCAACTGGCGGGTAAGGACTGGTCACAACTGTTAACTGATAAAGCCTTGCCGGAAAGCTGGCAGCAATGGTGCAGCCAGCCTGAAAATCATGAATTACTGCAAAAGACGATTGAGTTATGTGAGCAGCTGCTTAGCGGAGAGACGGAGGAAATCACGTCATCGGTTAATGAAGCTGTAGCCGGCAAAACTTTTGTGTTAACCGGTACTTTACCAGACTGGTCACGTGATGTGGCACAGCAGCATATTGAAGAAGCCGGTGGTAAAGTGAGCGGCAGTGTATCGAAAAAAACTGATTTTGTGGTGGCCGGGTCAGAAGCAGGCAGTAAACTGTCCAAAGCTGAAGCACTTGGTGTTACTATACTGGATCAGGCTGCATTGATGATTATGCTGGGAATTAAAGAGTAAACTCAGATGAAAGCAGAACCAATCCGTAAGTGTGTTTTTCCGGTGGCCGGTATGGGCACACGGTTTTTACCCGCTACTAAAGCCAGCCCGAAAGAAATGTTGCCGATAGTGGATAAACCACTGATTCAGTATGCGGTAGAAGAGGCTGTTGCTGCCGGCTGTACTGAACTGGTATTTATTACCGGCAGGAATAAGCGTTGTATTGAAGATCATTTTGATAAGGCTTATGAGCTGGAAACAGAGCTGGCTTACCGCAATCAGAATAAATTGCTTGATTTTGTGCAGGGTATTCTGCCGCCTAATGTGACTTGTCTGTATATTCGCCAGCCGGCCGCATTGGGGCTGGGACATGCGGTTTTATGCAGCCGTGCTGCAGTAGGTAAGGATGATTTTGCTGTGGTACTGGCTGATGACCTGATTGATGCACAGCCTGGTGCATTGAGCCAGATGATGAATGCTTATTACCGTACGGGTTGTAATGTCCTTGGTGTGGAAAATGTTGATCCGCAGCAGACGGGTGCTTACGGTATTGTCGAGATTAATCGTCAGAATGATTTCGATTATATACAGAGTATTGTGGAAAAACCTCATCCGGATGAGGCTCCTTCAAATCTGGGTGTAGTCGGGCGCTATATTTTGTCAGCACGAATTTTTGATTTTCTGACTAATTTACCGCTGGGTACTGGTGGAGAAATTCAGCTGACTGATGCTATTGCACGGTTGCTGACTGAACAGAAAATGATTGCGTATGCTTTTGCCGGCAGACGTTATGATTGCGGTGATAAGCTTGGTTATCTGGAAGCAACCGTGGCCTATGGTATGAAACATCCTCTGGTAGGAGAAGATTTTAAAAAATTATTGCAGCGCATGGTGTGTTAACGCAATACCGGAATTCATACGTAAATGTTTCTAGTTTTATTATTTGCCTGCCTGCTGTTTCGCCGGCAGGCAAGTTTTTTGGCTGGCGTTCTGCTTCAGCGCAATGGCATTGTCTGATAATTAGTGTTACTAATAATCTCGCGTTCTGTTGCATACCAGACAACTGATTGTGTGTGATTAACAAAGCGCTTTTCATCTTCCATTAATGCGTTTAATGCCTTTACGGCTTCTGGTGAAGACCGGTTTTTCTGCATGCTTTCCAGATTTTGCCACCATATTTCAGCCATGCCATCAAAAACAAAATTTTGAGACTGACGCCCGTTTTGTATTATTTTATCCAGCTCGGGATAACGGTGCGGAATGGTTTGTACATAGCGGGTAATATTTAAAACGTTTTGCACAGAAGTCACTAGCGGAGCATGATGCTCGATCCAGTATTGGTCAAATTCTTCATAAGTAATATCGGGCAGGCGTTTTACTAACATGGTTAACTTAATCATTTTCTTTCTTTCAGTTTGTGGGTTGTGCGAATAATGATAAAGTTTCACAGTAGTGTTAAAGTCAACAGAGTAAAAATGAAAATCAGTGAATTAGCTAGAAAAAGCGCAATCAGCCCCAGAATGCTGCGCTATTATGAACAGGAAAAATTGCTGACACCTGCCCGTACACAATCCGGATACCGAGAATACCAGCAGGCAGATGTAGAAAGAGTAAAATTGATTCAGCAGCTCAATAATGCCGGTTTTTCGTTAAAAGTTATCCGGCAAATACTGCCTTGCTGGCATGAGCAAAACAGTAAATTTGAGCCTTGTGAAATTTACCTGAAAAATATTAATCTGACGTTAGAAAAGATTGAACAGCAAATAGATATATTAATACAAACACGAACCCGCCTGTTTAATATGATAAATAAATAATGTATTTTTGTGTATTTTATTTCGTATAATAGTTGCTGAAACTCAAATAAGAAATAATGATCACAGGTAGGAGATAGCGTTAATTGCCTTTACTGGTGCTGTCTTTTATCTGCTCCCAGCTTAAATCAAATTTGGCCAGATATTTTTTCAGTCTGTCTGCATCATTGGCGCGCTGTTTTTGTGCTCTGGACACAGCAAACAAATACCGGCCGGCTTCGGATAAAGTTCGGCTTTTCCGGCATACTTCAATGACTTTTTCCAGCTGATACCGGTCAAATTCATCAATTTCAGCCGGAATCAGTGCATCAGAAAAAGTTACCTGCTGCCAGTGTATCTGTAAACGCTGGATTTCATTTTCAACTTGTTCCTGTGTGATGTTTCCTTGTATGGATAAAGTAGCCATACGGGTAATGGAAGCAGTGAGCTCACGGAAATTACCCGGCCATGTTGCCATAGCCGATGTGGCAAACTGAATATAACGGTCTCTGGATTGCTGATTAAAACGCGGCATGGTACCGTACTCCTGCGCAAATCGTGCCAGTTCAAAATCAATATTCGGTTCGATATCTTCTTTACGTTCGGCAAGTCCCGGTAGCTGGTAACTCCATAAATTGATACGTGCGTATAAATCCTCTCTAAAAGTACCGTGAATAATTGCCTGTTTTAAATCTTTGTTGGTTCCGGCAATTAGCTGAAAGTTACTGGATACCAGTTTGTCTGCACCTAGCGGATAAAATTGTTTTTCCTCAATCGCCTTTAAGAGAATAGCCTGTTCATCTAGCCCCAGTTCTCCGATTTCATCCAGAAACAAAACACCGTTATCCGCCTGTCTGAGTAAGCCGTTTCTGCCTAGACTGGCACCGGTATATGCACCTTTGATGTGACCGAACAGTGTAGACATGGCGTTATCGCTACTCAGGGTAGCGCAGTTAATTTCTACGAATTGTCCGGTAATCTGATGCTGGTTCAGTTTAAGCCGGTAAATTTGCCGGGCAAGAAAAGATTTACCGGCACCAGTGGGGCCGCATAGCAAAATAGGCGCATGAGAGCGGCTGGCAACCTGTTCTATTTCGTTGATTAGCTGATTGTAATGCCGGTTTTTTGTCGCTATACCTGATTTGAGCAGTTCTGTTGCCTGAGTAGCATATTGCTGGAAGCGAGTCAGAATCTGGTCGTAACGATTCAGATTCAGGTCAATGATGTTTATTTGTCCGCTGGGGCACAGTGGCGGGTTTGCTATAGGTTCTGCGGCAAGGTTTTCCGGCGATGCTGACGGTCTGGCCGGCGGTGAGGGTTGTAACAGTCTGGCAGGATAAAAACGTGATTCTGCCAGTAAGAACCAGCAGATCTGCATTACATGGGTGCCGGTGGTAATATTCAGATAATAATTTTCTTGTTCATTATTAAAAGTATAGTTTTTGGCGATATCCAGTAAACAGGTATACACCTCTTCAAAATCCCATGGATCCTGTATCTGAACCGGAATCGGATTAACCTGTGTATCCGGGGCAATGGTTTTAATATCCTGAATAATGTCTTCGAGTAGTTTGCTGTCCTGAGTGTGATAAATCAGTTCCAGGCGATAAACCGGCCATTCCGGATGATTACAGATATCAATAGTAGGGCGCCAGCGTGTCCAGCGTTTTCTTCCTTTGCCCCGCTGGTCAAGTACATTGCCTAAAAAACCGAATACGATATTTTTCTTGTCCATTATTTATTATTAGTTATATAAAATTAAATAAAATTATATAATATTTTATAAAAAATATGAAAATAAAACTAAGAGTAATTTATTGAAAATAAAATTATTCATTTATTTTTATAATAAAAACATTATATTAATAATTTTATTTTAGAAATTTACGGACTTGGTACGGTAATTGCAATAAGGATATTGTCTGAAATACATACTGTTTTTTACGGCAGTAGGGTACATAGCGAATGGAATTAAATTAATCGAAAGACTGATTTATTCGCATTATCAACATGTATTCCCCCGGTATGAAAGACGTTTCCTTCCGATGGAAAATTTTTGAATAGCTCAGAGGTAGAGCAATTGGTACCAAACCAATCTGTCACGGGTTCGACTCCTGTTTCAAAAGCCATATTGTAATAATTTGTTGTTTGAGCAATACCAGCCAGTAAAGGGAAATAAGCAAAGCAGTAAAGCTAAGATACGAAAAAAACCGGTTAACCGCACAGAATAAACGGATTAATGATTCTGTCCGGGTAAAAAAACCGGATAGCAGGCAAAAAATTGATGAACCATAAGCAGTTAGTTGAATGTTTAAAGATATCAGTTTTTCCCCTGTTATTTCGTTACTTAATCCGTTTGATTGTGTCTCTTCTCTTTGCTGGCTGCCAAAAAAGGAGATTTAATATGTTGAATATAATTAATGTGAAAAAAGGTGAGCTGGCCGTTGTCACCAAACGCGGTGAAATTAATACTATTGTTACCGCAGGCCGGCATATTTTCTGGAATCCTTTTGTCAACATTACTCATTATCTGGTGGATTTAGCTGATACTAAGATTGAACCGGCTATCGCCGAAAAACTGCTCAATTTTTATCCGCAGCTGGTAGAAAAATATTGTCATTATGTCAATGTGGCTGATAATGAGATTGTGCTGCGTTATGAAGAACAAATGCTGGTAGAGATTATTCAACCCTCTACTAAAGCATTGTACTGGAAGAGTTATAAAGAACAGGCAATTAAAAAAGTAACTTTGGAGCAAGGGTACCGGTTGTCTGATGAAGTTGCTATGGAAATTATTCAGGCAAAAAATACCGGCAGATTAATTGAAGGTATCGATCACATCAAACTGCATTATTTTACCGATGAGCAAATTGGTACGCTGTTTGTTGATAATCAGTTTGTACAGATTATTCCGCCTAAATCCGTAATTGGTTTATGTGAATTCAAACATAAGCTGGTACTGGGTAAATTCAAACTACAGGATAACCGTATTGATGATTTGCTGGCGGCAACAATTGAACAAAATGCCCCGCAGCAGATGGCAAAATTCTGTATTCAGATGCAGGTAGGTGCTAATCAGGCCGGTTTACGCTTTGAAGATGATTTACTAGTGGAAATTCTGCCACCGGGAACCAAACGATTGTACTGGCAGAATAACTGCAAGCAGCATATGCAGCTTATTGAGCTGACTGACGATTTTCAGCTTTCTGAGCAAATGGTACAGCAGCTGTTACAGCCAAAATTACGTAAAAAAGAAGTGACTGGCGATAGTAGTGTATTGATTGCACAGGTACCGGCATATCATGTTGGCGTATTAAAAGTTAATGGTAAAGTAGAACAGCTGCTTAATGCAGGTATTACTGCTTACTGGCGTTTTAATCGTGAAATCAGTGTTGAAATTGTCGATACACGTTTGCAGACAGTGGAAATATCCGGTCAGGAAATTTTAACCCGGGATAAAGTCAATCTGCGTATTAATCTGGTAGCTAGCTGGTGTTACACCGATGTGTTAAAGGCGTTTGCCAGAATTGCGCAGCCAATGGAGTTATTGTACCGGCAATTACAATTTGCATTACGGGAAGCAATTGGTACTCGCAGTCTGGATGAATTGCTGGAAAACAAAAATTTAATCGACGAGGTGGTGAATGCTCATATGCAGATGCATATGACGGGCTATGGAATCGAAACGGTCAGTGTTGGCGTAAAAGATATTATTTTACCGGGAGACATGAAAACCATTCTGGCACAAGTAGTAGAAGCAGAAAAATCTGCACAGGCGAATGTTATCCGCCGGCGGGAAGAAACTTCTGCTACCCGTTCCTTACTGAATACAGCCCGGGTAATGGAAAATAATCCGGTTGCTTTACGCTTAAAAGAAATGGAAACACTGGAAAGAATTGCTGAACGAATCGATAAGATTTCGGTTGTAGGCGGTTTGGATCAGTTATTGCATGGTTTGATTAATATTCAGGCGCAATAGCGTACATCCGCTAATTTATTGGTTAAAAAATAATGGAAGTTAAAAATGCAAAAGCAAGAATTTGAAGTATTAAAAGAAAATAAAACACGTCCGGTAAAAATGTGGACAAAAGGTGTGCCGGTAGAAGATGTGGCTAAAAAACAATTGCTCGAAACTGCACAATTACCTTTTATTTTTAAGCATATTGCGGTTATGCCAGATGTGCATCTGGGAAAAGGCTCTACTATCGGGAGTGTGATTCCGACTGCTGGTGCGATTATTCCGGCCGCTGTCGGCGTGGATATTGGTTGTGGAATGATGGCTGTACAGTTGTCACTTACCGCCCAGGATCTGCCGGAAGATTTAATGCCATTACGTCTGGCTATAGAAAAGGCGGTACCGCATGGTTCCACACTCAATAAAGAAAAGAACGATAAAGGAAGCTGGCAAAATCCGCCACCGATTGTACAGGAGTACTGGCAGCAGCTTTTGCCCGGATTTGAAAAACTGACCAGTAAATATCCGTGTTTTTTAAAAGCGAATAGTTATAGTCATTTGGGAACCTTGGGCGGCGGTAATCATTTTATTGAAGTTTGTCTGGATGAGTGTGATCGCGTATGGATAATGCTGCATAGTGGTTCACGCGGTATTGGTCGTGCAATAGGTAAATATTTCAGTGAGCTGGCTAAAAAGGAAATGAAAAAATATTTCATTGATACCTATTTGCCTAATAATGATCTGGCGTTTTTAGTAGAAGGAACCGAATACTGTAATGATTATCTGAAAGCGGTGCACTGGGCACAGGAATTTGCCCGTTTAAATCGTGAAGTGATGATGCACAATACTATCGCTGCTATACGCAAAGTAATCAATGTGCCGTTTACCACGCATTTACAAACTGTAAACTGTCACCATAATTATGTACAGAAAGAGCACCATTTCGGTAAGAATGTTTTTGTTACGCGTAAAGGGGCTGTTTCTGCACGAGAAGGTGAACTGGGAATTATTCCGGGTTCTATGGGAACAAAAAGTTATATTGTGCAGGGGCGAGGGAATGCAGAAAGTTTTCATTCCTGTTCTCACGGTGCAGGCAGAGTTATGAGTCGTGGTGAAGCTAAACGGAAATTTACTGTTGCTGACCAGATGCAGGCTACGGCTCATGTAGAATGCCGTAAAGATGCTGAAGTTATTGATGAAATTCCTATGGCATATAAAGATATTGAAGCAGTAATGCAGGCGCAACAGGAATTGGTGGAAATCAAGCACCAGTTACGTCAGGTTATCTGTGTTAAGGGCTGATATTATCCGGATAATCAACTGCAGAATATTTTTATATAGAAAAAAGGATGGCAGACAATGCCATCCTTTTTTAGGTATTTAAAAACTAAATATCAACCTGAGCATTTAGAGCGTTGTTTTCGATAAATGCACGACGAGGTTCAACTTCGTCACCCATCAGGGTAACAAATACATCATCTGCTGCCATCGCATCTTCGATTTTGACTTTCAGCAATCGGCGTACTGAAGGATCCATCGTGGTTTCCCATAATTGTTCGGGATTCATTTCACCCAGACCTTTATAACGCTGAATGTTAATTTTTTCCTGTGCTAAATCCATCAGTAATTCCAGTGCCTGGGCAAAGCCGGTTACAGTGGTGGTCATATTACCTTTAATGACTTCAATTGGTACGTCAGCAATACCACTTAAAGTGGACGCTGTCTGCCGAATAATTTGATAGGCGCGGCTTTCAACAAATTTTTGATCCAGATAGCTGACCATATGATTCCCATGCAATTGACGGGTAATTTTAATCATTTGTACTTCATCATCAGCACCAATGCGTTCCAGTTTGAGGTTGTCGTCATTAACCAGAGCGGTTAATGTTTGCACAGCTTTTTCTGCACTGCTTACAGTGCTTAAATCCAGATTCTCATTCCAGAGAAGCAGGGAATTAAGTACATTGTTGTCAATGATACGGCTTTCACGCGCAATCATACTTTGTGCCAGGATCAATTGTTTGGCGATTTCGGACAGAGCATTACCTTCCAGAGTATTTTCGCCAATAATTAATTGAGCATTATTCAATGCCAGACTGAGCATGAACTGATCTTTTTCAAACTCGTCTTTCAGGTAGTTGTCTTTTTTGCCATATTCCACTTTATACAATGGTGGCTGAGCAATATACACATAACCGCGTTCAACCAGTTCAGGCATTTGCCGGTAGAAGAAGGTAAGCAACAGGGTACGGATATGCGCGCCGTCTACATCCGCATCGGTCATGATAATTATGCGGTGATAACGCAATTTTTCCGGGTTAAATTCTTCTTTGCCTATACCGGCACCCAGTGCAGTGATTAAAGTACCAACTTCCTGACTGGCAAGCATTTTTTCAAAACGGGCTTTTTCTACATTCAGGATTTTACCTTTTAAGGGCAAAATGGCCTGAAATTTACGATCACGGCCTTGCTTGGCAGAACCGCCTGCCGAGTCACCTTCGACCAGATACAATTCTGATAAAGCGGGATCTTTTTCCTGACAGTCTGCCAGTTTGCCCGGCAGCCCCAGACCATCCATTACCCCTTTTCTGCGGGTAATTTCGCGTGCTTTGCGCGCTGCTTCACGTGCACGCGCGGCATCAACAATTTTGCTTGTGATGATTTTGGCCTCTGCAGGATTTTCTTCCAGAAATTCAGACAAGGCTTTACCCAGTACTTCATTAACTACGGGACCTATTTCACTGGAAACCAGTTTGTCTTTGGTTTGTGAAGAAAATTTCGGGTCAGGCAGTTTAACAGACAATACGCAGGTTAAACCTTCACGCATATCATCGCCATTAGTATCTACTTTGGCTTTTTTGGCAACTTCATTGGCTTCAATGTAGTTGTTGA
Organism: Snodgrassella sp. M0110; assembly: GCF_016101465.1. Taxonomy (NCBI): domain Bacteria; kingdom Pseudomonadati; phylum Pseudomonadota; class Betaproteobacteria; order Neisseriales; family Neisseriaceae; genus Snodgrassella; species Snodgrassella sp. M0110. Next base: position 13,784 of record NZ_JACFQM010000010.1, read on the forward strand.
TGGTTCGGGTCATAACCTGGCGCAGGGCGGTTAAATGGGAGCCGCCATCGCGTTGCGGAATATTATTGGTGAAACACTGCACGTTTTCCTGATAACTGTCGTTCCACTGCATGGCACATTCCACGCTCATGCCATCTTTTTCACCATTGGCATAGAAAACTTTATTGTGCAGAGCTGTTTTATTCCGATTCATATATTGTACAAAGCCGGCTACACCACCGCTGAATGCGAAGTTTTCGTGTTTGCCATCACGTTTGTCAAAGAGCTCAATACTGACGCCGTTGTTCAGGAAAGATAACTCGCGGATGCGTTTGGCCAGAATATCAAAATGGTAATCGATATTACCAAAGGTTTCGGTACTGGCCAGAAACTGAACACGTGTACCCTGTTTGTCGGTATCGCCGACAACAGCCAGCGGAGCAACTGCATCCCCGTGACGAAATTCTACAAAATGTTCTTTGTGATTACGGTAGATGGTCAGACGGAGCCAGTCAGAAAGTGCGTTAACTACAGAGACCCCTACACCATGCAGACCACCGGAAATTTTATAACTGTTGTTATCAAATTTACCGCCGGCATGCAGAATGGTCATGATTACTTCAGCTGCTGAACGATGTTCTTCCGGATGCATATCGGTAGGAATGCCACGGCCATTGTCTTCAATAGTAATGGAGTTATCGGCATTAACTGCTACGGTAATATGATCACAGTATCCGGCCAGTGCTTCATCAATGGCATTATCCAGAACTTCGAATACCATATGATGTAAACCCGTGCCATCCTGAGTATCACCAATGTACATACCGGGACGTTTGCGTACAGCATCCAAACCTTTTAATACTTTGATACTGTCGGCACTGTAATCTTCAGGGTGTTGATCTATCATAAGAATTCTTTACTAAACTTGGCAGCGATTATGCTGTTAAAGGTCATTTATAACTGTTATTAATTATAAAAAAGTTAGCGGTATAGCTGTATAACAGGCCTGTTTGAGGGCAATTAACCAAAAACTTATTATAGCATAAAATCGGTTTTTTTTCAGTCATATGCTATATTTAAGATGATGTTTTATTTAATGTTTATTAAAAGATAAGAATACTGATTGTAAATAATAAACTGCCGTAAACCAAGCTGAACTATTAAAAACAGAAAGCTGGCGTACGGCAGTAACCGGATTTAAGAGTGTATGGATATTTAAATCCGCATGGGCATAACTATATACTTAAAGTTGGGATTATTCGGGATGGTAAACAGTGTTGAACGGTTTGCATCACCAAAAGCAAGTTGTAAATCTTCTGCATGTAAATTACGCAATACATCCATCAGATAGTTGATATTAAAACCGACTTCCAGTGTATCTCCCTGATAAGCAATTTCCAGCTCTTCACGAGCTTCTTCCTGTTCGTTATTATTACAGGTCACGCTCAGTAATCCGGGCTGGATTTGCAGGCGGGCACCGCGAAATTTTTCATTGGCAAGAATGGCTGCCCGTTCCAGTGCACCCAGCAACTCGGTACGGTTGGCCAGAAAGATTTTATCGTTATCCAGTGGAATAACCCGGTTGTAATCCGGAAATTTACCATCCACGACTTTAGAAACAATAATGGTGTCATTACAACGGAAACGTACCTGATTGTTCAGTAGTTCAATGGTGATTGGCTGTTCGGGGAAGGTAAGCAGCTTAAAGAGTTCCAGCACGGTTTTACGCGGCAGAATAACTTCTGCTTTGGGTAAATCGGCTTCAATATTGCAGGCTGCATAGGCCAGACGATGTCCGTCTGTAGCGACCAGACGCAGCTGATTGCCTTCTGTCTGCATCAGCAGACCATTCAGATAATAGCGGATATCCTGAATGGCCATGCTGTACTGCACCTGAGACAGCATTTCACGAAATGTTTCCTGTGGCAGGCTGAAGCTGGCATCAATATTTTCGCCCACACTCATTAATGGAAAATCTTCTGCCGGCAGGGTTTGCAGATTAAAACGGCTTTTGCCTGCTTTCAGCACCAGACGGTTGTTATTCCAGTCCAGAGAAACGATTGCGCCGGCCGGTAAAGCCCGCAGGATATCCTGCAGTTTTTTGGCATTGGTGGTAATGCGAAAATCTTCTGCTTCGCTTTTGGGGCCGATGGTATCAATCTGAATTTCCAGATCGGTTGCCAGAATCTTGATTTGCCCCTGATGGTTTTCCAGTAATACATTAGATAATATCGGTAATGTATGACGACGCTCTACAATACCGGTTACTGCCTGCAGCGGTTTGAGTAAACTGTCACGTTCTGCTTGTAATATCAGCATATTTTGTTCCTTGGTTTAATCTCGCAAAATCATCATTAAGGTTTCATACGCTTTGGTTGTTTCAGCATCATCCTTGCGGAGTTTGGAGATACTTTTTACCGCATGCATAACTGTGGTATGGTCGCGGCCACCAAATCCGCTGCCAATAGCGGGTAAACTAAGCGGAGTAAGTTCTTTTGCCAGGGTCATGGCCATCTGGCGCGGGCGTGCCAGATTCCGGGTACGTTTTTTCCCTACCATATCACTAATGGTAATCCCATAAAATTTTGCTACCGTATTCTGAATGTGTTCCAGGGTCATGGGTTTGTGGTTAACAGCCAGAATATCTTGTAATGCTTCAGTAGCCAGCCCTACATCAATCGGGCGGCTGGCAAAACGGCTTTGTGCTACTACCCGCTTGAATGCACCTTCTAGTTCACGCACGTTGCTGCGGATATGTTTGGCAATAAAAAATGCAGCTTCGTCCTCAAGCTTCACCTGAGCCAGCTCAGCTTTTTTCTGCAAAATGGCTACGCGCATTTCCAGCTCTGGCGGTTCCAGCTCAAGACTCAGTCCCCATGAGAAACGGGATTTCAGGCGATCGTCCATGCCGTCTATATGAGTAGGCAGCGTATCACAGGTAAGGATAACTTGTTTTTTTTCGTCAATTAAATGGTTATAGACGTAAAAAAACTCTTCCATGGTACGGTCTTTACCGGCAATAAACTGTACGTCATCCATAATCAGTAAGTCTACCTGCTGATATTGCTGGCGCATGGCATCAAAAGATTTGGCGTGGAATGCATTCATAATGCCGCGAATGAATTCATCAGCATGAATATAGCGTATTTTTACTTTGTTGTCGGTGGCAAACAGCTGATTGCCAATAGCCTGTACCAGGTGGGTTTTACCCAGACCGGTACTACCATAGATAAAAAACGGGTTGTACATACTATTGCCGGGATTCTCTGCAATTGACAGCGCTGCAGCGTGAGCAAGACGGTTCCCTTTACCTTGTACCAGAGCAGCAAAAGTATGTTCAGGATTAAGGTTAGTGTCAGTATAGCGGGATTTTTTACCGTTTTCATGTGCTGAATCAGAGGTGGTCACTGATTCACCAGCCTCAGGTTTTTCTGTGGAGGTCTGTTTGCTGTTTTCTTTTGTTTCGGCAGTAGCACTTGCGCTTTTAGTCTGGTTGTTTCGCAGGCGTTTGGCAATAATGTCCTGAGCAGATTCGGTACGTTTTGCCGTTGTCTGTGGTTTGGCTGAAACTTCAGAAGGAATTTTATTGCTATCAACTGAATCCGGTTTAGTATCAGCCTTCTCTTCAGCGACATTTAAGGCTGGTTCTGCAGTCTTAGCCGGTGAATTGTTTCCTGCCGGTATTGCCTCAGTGGCAGCCTGCAGAGATAGTCCCTGTCCGATTTTCAGAATTAATGGTGTGCTGCCGTCTGGCAGAACAGATTGTCTGGCATTTTCGATAGCCGGCCAGAAACGCTCGCGGATATGATTGAAGGTAAAAGTATTACGCGCAAAAATAACCCAGTTGCCATTTTCTTCGCCCACAGTTAAAGGTGCAATCCACATCTGGTATTGCTGAGAAGGTAAGCTTTGTTTTAATTGTAATAGGCACTGAGGCCAAAATTCTGTCAGGGTCATTCGTGAAGCTTAAATTTATCTGTCAATCGGAGCTGGCTGAAGGCTGGAAACAATAAGTGCCTATTATGCTAATTATACGCAATAAACAAATTTCTGACCATGATTTGCACTTTACACCAGCACAGCTCCCGTAAAGCTTTGCTACAGATTATATTGATTGACAAAGTGCTGTTCTTGTTGTGTAATGCTACGTTTTATTTAAAGTTAATTCGGGAATAAATTATGAAACGCACTTATCAACCATCCGTTACCCGCCGCAAACGCACTCATGGCTTTCTGGTTCGCAGTAAAACCCGTGGCGGACGTGCTGTGCTGGCTGCCCGTCGTGCCAAAGGCCGTAAACGTTTGGCTGTGTAAGAACAAGAATGGATTATCATTTTGGCAAAAAATATCGCCTATTAAAAACGGATGATTTTTCATCCGTTTTTGCATTACGTTGCCAAAAAAGCCGTGCCTGGATTCAGGTTTTTCAGGCACGCAATAGTTTAGGTTTCCCGCGTTTGGGGCTGATAGTAGCCAAAAAAGTTGCCAAACGTGCTAACCGGCGCAATTATATGAAACGCTTAATACGCGAGTGGTTTCGCCTGCATAAGCATGAATTGCCGCCGGTAGATATAATCATTCGTGTACGCCAGCCGTTCCGGCATGCTGAGTACGCTGGCGTAGTCAGGACTTTACAGCAGCTGCTTATTACAGCTGACAGGTGTAAAGCATCTTCGCAATGAGATATTTATTGCTGGGTCTGATCCGGTTCTATCAGTATGCCATCAGCCCGCTGTTACCACCGCGCTGCCGCTACAACCCGACCTGTTCGCAATATGCCGTACTGGCGCTGCAAAAATACGGGGTAATGAAAGGTAGCTGGCTGGCGATAAAGCGTATTTGCCGCTGTCATCCATGGGGTGGTTGCGGTCATGACCCTCTTCCTTAGCGAGTAGACGGAATACACTATGGATTTCAAACGATTATTGATATTTTTTGTGCTGACCATGGCGATTTTGCTGGGTTGGGAAAAATTATACCCGCAACCCGAAAAACAGCCAGCTGCACAACAAACATCATCCACCAGTAACAGCAATACTTCTTCTACTGGTGTTGTTGCCGAGAGTGCCCTGAGTAAAACAGAGCCGGTAACAGTGACTACTGATACTGTTAAGGCTGTTATTGATGAAAAAAGCGGCGATTTACGCCAGCTAACTCTCAATAAATACAAGGCCACCAGTGATGCCAGCAAGCCTTTTGTATTGCTGGATAATGGTGCAAATGGTCATCAGTATGTCGCCCAGTCGGTATTATTAAACCGTCAGGGTGACTATCAGTTTAAAGACCTGACATTTACAGCTGCGAAAAAACAGTACACGCTTAATGGTGACAAACTGGATGTGCGCCTGACTGCTGCCGAACAAAACGGTGTACAGGTTAGTAAAATTTATACGTTTACTAAAGGCAGTTACCTGATCGGGCTGCGCTATGAAATTGCCAATCACAATGCTCAGCCATTACAAATGGATGTAGCTTACCGGGTACTGCGGGATGATAAGGAACCTGAAGGTACAGGCTATTTCGATCATACTTATACTGGTCCAGTACTGTATACCCCGAATGGTAAATTTGAAAAAGTAGCCTTTAAAGATCTTGATAGTGATTACACCTCTGGTCGTGATCAGGCAGACTATCAGCGTAAAACCAATACCGGCTGGATTGGTATGACCCAGCATTATTTTATGACTACCTGGATTCTGCAGCCGAAAGAAGGTAACAGTGTTTGTGGTACCAGTGACTGCCAGATAGATATTAGAAAACGCAGTGATGGCCTGTATTCTGCTGGCGTACGAGTACCGTTGAAAGATATTGGTGCTAACTCCACCGGCAGTTTCGGTATCTCCCTGTATGCTGGTCCGCAGATTTATTCTGTCATTACTAAAGTAGCCGATCATTTGCAGATGATTAAAGACTACGGCAAAGTATCGCTGTTTTCTTCTCCTTTATTCTGGCTGCTGAACTGGTGGCACAGTCTGGTACAGAACTGGGGCTGGGCGATTATTCTGCTTACTCTTACTGTCAAAGCAATTCTGTTTCCGCTGACACATGCCTCATATAAATCGATGGCCAAGATGCGTGCTGTAGCTCCGCGTTTGCAGGCATTGAAAGATCAGTACGGTGATGACCGTATGCGTATGCAGCAGGAAATGATGTCGCTGTATAAAAAGGAAAAAATCAATCCTGTTGGCGGTTGTCTGCCTATGCTGCTGCAGATTCCGGTATTTATTGGTCTGTACTGGGCATTGTTTGCTTCGGTGGAATTGCGCGGAGCCCCATGGATTGGCTGGATTACCGATTTAGGCCGTCAGGATCCTTACTTTATTCTGCCTGCGCTCATGGCACTGACTATGTATCTGCAAACGTTCATGAATCCGCCGCCAACCGATCCGGTTCAGGCGAAAATGATGAAAATTATGCCAGTTGCGTTTTCCGTAATGTTTTTCTTCTTCCCGGCAGGGTTGGTTCTCTACTGGTTGACGAATAATATTCTGACTCTGGCTCAGCAATGGTTTATCAATAAACGTATTGAGCGGCAGGCTAAACTGCATCGTTCACTGGATATATAAAATACAGTCTGAAAAAAAGCACTTCATACTGAAGTGCTTTTTTATTTGCAGCTTGATTAAATAAATATACCGAATTTTAATTGTCTGACTGCTGGAGCTGCTGCAGTAATCAATCAGGCATATTCAGTAACTACTGAACATAGGTTGTAGTTTGCTGTGTGGTTGTAGTCTGAGCCTGTTGTACCGGATTTAACCGGATTTCCACACGGCGGTTTTGTGCACGTCCTTCAACAGTTGCATTGCTGGCAATAGGATTGGCAGATCCGTATCCGTTAGCACTGATACGGTTATAAGCAACACCACGGGAAGTCAGGAAATTTGAAACTGATTGTGCACGGCGCTGTGATAATGGAATGTTAATACTGTCATTACCTGTGCTATCAGTGTATCCGGCAATAGTGATGGTAGTATCTACATATTTAGCCAGTACTTCAGCTACCGATGACAGAGAAGAGGTAGCCGCACCACTTAATTCTGAACTATTGGTTGCAAATGTCACATTTTCAGGCATAGTCAGTTTAATCTGATTACCTTCACGCTGAACTTCGACATTGGTATTAGCCAGTTTCTGGCGTAACAGTTTTTCCTGATAATCCATATAAGCGCCAATACCGGCTCCGATAGCACCGCAACCGAGTGCTGCATTACGTGCACCGCGGCTGTTATGAGTGATCGCGCCGACAATGCCGCATACGGCAGCGCCGCTTAAACCATATACCGCTGTTTTACTGGGATGAGACTGACCGGTCGCCGGATCGGTAACACAGCCGGTTAAAGCAAGGGTGGTTGCAGCTGCAAATGCAGCCAGTGGTTTCATAATAGTCATACTTACTCCTTCTCTTGAATATAAGCTTGATTATGCTTTTCACAGTTTCTGTTTTATGCCTTCTATAGTAGAAAAGCAAGAGTCATGCTTTTTTTGCAATATGATGTACTGAAAATAAAAATTGTTATACCTATATGATAAAAATATAAATTTTTGGTTGAAAATCGCTTTAGACGACAATAATTATTGGCTATAGTACCATTCAGACTACTATAATTAACTTTTTAAGCTGGTTATATCTTGAAAACAACCAGTTTAACCTCATACAAACTAATTACCTTAGTACAGTGCTACCATTTTAGCTATTTGGAAACGACATGCTCAGCTTGTATAACACCTTAACCAGAAGCAAACAAGAATTTACACCGATTAATCCGCAACAGGTGCGTATGTATGTGTGTGGTATGACTGTTTATGATTATTGCCATCTTGGTCATGCCAGAGTAATGATTGTATTTGATCTGGTGGCGCGCTGGTTGCGGGAATTAGGCTATCAGCTTGATTATGTACGTAATATTACTGATATAGACGATAAAATCATTGCCCGTGCCAATGAACGCGGGATTAGTATTACTGAGCTTACCGATTATTATATTCAGGCCATGCACGAAGATGCAGCCGCTTTGGGGGTACTGCCGCCAGACCACGAACCGAGAGCCACGCAATATATTCCGCAAATGATAAGCATGATTGAAGATATCATTGCTAATAATAAAGCTTATATGGCGGATAATGGTGATGTTTTCTATGCTGTGCGTGAATATCCGCAATATGGTCAGTTAAGCGGGAAAAGTCTGGATGATTTGCGTGCCGGAGAACGGGTTGATGTTGACGGACATAAACGGGATCCGTTGGATTTTGTGTTGTGGAAATCAGCCAAGCCGCATGAGCCGGCATGGGACAGCCCGTGGGGCAGGGGACGCCCGGGATGGCATATTGAATGTTCTGCCATGAGTAAGGCACTACTGGGTAAAAATTTTGATATTCATGGAGGTGGCGCCGATCTACAGTTCCCTCATCATGAAAATGAAATTGCTCAGAGTTGCGGTGCAGAAAAAAACGGGTGCTGTGAAGAGCATAATCATTTTGCCAGTCATGTTAAATATTGGTTACATAATGGATTTATTCGTGTAGATAATGAAAAAATGTCTAAATCTCTCGGAAATTTCTTCACTATCCGCGAAGTGTTGCAAAAATACGATGCTGAAGTTGTGCGGTTTTTTATTTTGCGCGCACATTACCGCAGCCCTTTGAACTATTCGGATGCTCATCTGAATGATGCAAAAGGCGCATTAACCCGCTTATATACGGCACTTAAAAATACATCTGCGGCAGAAGTGGCAATTCATGCTGACTTAAATGATTATACACGTCGTTTTTATGCAGCCATGAATGATGACTTTGCTACAGTTGAAGCTGTAGCAGTATTGTTTGAGCTGGCTAATGAAATTAATAAAACACATGATGCCGAACTGGCAGGATGTCTGAAAGAACTGGCAGGTTTACTGGGCTTGTTACAACGTGATCCAGCCGCTTTTCTTCAGGGAGAAGTGGGGGAAACGGTGCAGGGTCTGGATAACGCAGCTATAGAAGCGCTGATTGCTTCACGGCAGCAGGCTCGTGCAGAACGTAACTGGGCTGAATCCGATCGGATTCGTGATGAGCTTACGGCAGCCGGTATTGTATTGGAAGATGGTGCCGGCGGAACTAGCTGGCGCCGTGCCTGAATTCGTATATAGCACAGCCTTAAGTCTCAAACTGGGTGTATTGTCTCAGACTGGGTGTATTTTTGTAATGCATTATGGTCTTGACAACAATGTTAGACTTAAATAGTGGGATGTGAGGAATCTGGCCGTTTCATATGGTTTTAGCTGTGAAGAAGAGTAGCTGCTATATACTGATTCACTTGAAAATCTTACTCATGCGAGTATAATTACCCGATTCTGAACATCCGTTTCAAGAGGTACAGGCACAACCCCTGTGCCCGCCAACCAAGGACGATATTATGAATAACAGCATTCAACCGAACTACCATGATATAACTGTAACTTGCTCTTGCGGTAACACTTTTGTAACTAAATCCGCAATGGAAAAAGATACTTTCAATATCGAAGTATGTTCTGCATGTCACCCTTTCTACACAGGTAAACAGAAAATCGTTGACTCTACCGGCCGTGTGGATAAATTCAATCAGAAATACGGCAATATGTTCAAACGTTAATTCTTATTTGCAACATGTTGCACCGAAAAAGACTGCCATCAGGGCAGTCTTTTTTATCAGATAATCTGATGTTGTGTTCAATACAGCAGCAAAAATAGCCAAAAAATTCGAATATTTTACTGGTTTGATTATTTCAAGCGGGTATACATTTACCTTTCATATTACAGAACTCTTTCTTTGATATTTCCACGCACAATTGTGAATTTGCATTTTCTGATTCATAGTTAGCAAAAAGCATTGATTTAATCTTGTTTTATCGGGATGGCTGTTTTCTGTTGCTTATCCAATTTTAGAATCTGAAAAATACAAATTTTTCTTATTTTTTTATTCAATATATAAAATCGATAAACGCTAACGCTGGCTTAAAGTTTGATTGGTTAATAACCATAACCAGCTTACTAGTACAAAAGGTAAGGTTAATACAGGTATGGCTAATGGCTTCAGTATTGTGGCTAATGCTGCCTGAGTAAGAACAGTGAAGATAATACCGAAGATAATATAAATAACAGTTTTAAAATCTTGATTATTACTGAAAGTAGCCAGTGTGATAGCTGTCAGGATTGCATTAAAAGAATAGAGGCCGAGAGAAATCATTTCAATCTGACTGCCATATAACAGTGCAATACCGATGGCTAGTAAAGAACCGGCCAGTGCATAGATAGCCATTCTGATTGAATTGACTGCCAGCCCTGCCAGAAAAATAACACCTACCAGTGTGCTGTTAAATAAAAATACTTCGGCAATGCCCAGTATACTATCCGGTATTAGATGCAGCAGATGAAAACTTGAAATCTGTGCAGATAGTGCAGCAGACGGTTCGCGTATCAGTACTGAGAATGATGGTGTAGCCAATAGATACAGCCATGTAAGCAACACAAATGGTATTGTCAGACAGGGTAGGTACCATTGCTGTAATATTGAGCTGAATGCTTGTGTAATAAATACTGATAATATGGCTGCAAGTATGATACTTAGCCATAAATACAGTGAATTTTCGCAGAAAATAGATAAGGCGATACCAATCAGACAGGCATTGAAACCATAAATTCCTTGCAGCCAGGCTTTGTGGTTCAGCTGATACAGATAAGCTATTGCATTGGCACAGACCACAGCAAGTAAGCAGGCCAGAGCAGTTTGTGGCTTACCGGCACTGTAACTGCCAAATAGTATGCCTATTAAAAAGATTAACCCGGAAACAGGATTGTTTTGCAACATTACCTGCCCGTAGCTGCGCAGGATAACATCAATAAACTGACAAAGCTGATTGGTACTGGTTAACTGATGCCAGTACTGACGTACGGAGGCTGTGCTCATCCGATTTCTCCTTTTTTATTTTTACTTTAGCTGGACAGACAAATTATTAGCAGCAATGGTAACTAATTATAAAAGAGAATAAACAATAGGTGTGCTGCAGAAGCGCGAAAATGTCATTATTCCAGATTTGTTTATACTAAATAATATGTTATTAAAAAATAAAGATTATTTGCGATATGGCATTGGATAAAACACTTAAATAATGGATTGAATACCAGCCAGAGAGAAGAAAATCATTAAAATGTGAATTTTATATACTAAAATAAAAGAAATAGATAAATTTGATTAGTGACTGGTGATTATAAAAATACAAAAATTAAATAATAATTATGGTCAAGTATTGTAAAATAATAGATTTATTTGTAATAATATAGGGCGATTAAAATATTATGATGGAACTTAGGTATGAAAATATTAAAAACTATAGCGATGTTATCCATAAGTCTGATGCTTTTTGGGTGTAATAATTCGAATCCTGCACAATCAAATAAAAATGCTAGTGAAACAGCACAATCAGAGAGTAAATCAGAAGCTGATAAGTCAGGAAGCAATAAATTAGATAATAATGAATTACAGGTTTACTTTGACGAATTTAAAAAACAACTTCCTGTCAGAGTTTCCTCAAATACTCAATTAGTTGATATCTATATAGAAGATGGAGTAGCAAATTATAAATATGTTGTAACTGGAAATAAAAAAGAATTAATGTTATCTGCATCGAAAAAAATGACTACTGATAATTTGAAAAAAATATATTGTTCTGATAATGATCCTGGTGTGGTGCAATTAAGAAAATCTCTTCCGAAAGGGGTTAATCATCATTATTTTCTTAATGATGAAGAATTATTTAATGTGCGTATAACAGCTTCGGATTGTGAAACAAAATAAATCGTGATGGAAAATTAATAAAAAAAATAACAGAATGTTAAATTCTGTTATTTTTTTATTTAATAATATTAAATATTTAAATTTTTTGGTAAATGCGGAGTTTAAATAAAATCCAGTGTATGATATGGATAGATGTAAAAAATCAGAGCATATAAAAAATAATAGATTAAATTGATAATCTGGAATATAGCTAATATTAAAGTTATCTTTATCATCTTATCAATACATCGGATCATTATATTTCTACCGTATAAATAATTATTTACGGCAAATATTATTTGTTCTGACAAAAAAATAATCCAGAATATATTTTCTTAATTCCTAACAGAGGCGAACAATTATCAGCAGGGGGATTAACTTTTCTGCCGAATATGCTATTGTTCGAATAGCAGCCGGTATAAAGCCATTTGCCTGACTGCTGATTCTGATAACTGGTATGGTTACCAGATTTTTTATGATAAAAATATTTAGCAGGAAAAACTTATGCAGCTACAGCTGAATTCTGTTGGTACACCTTTATTCTATGGTGTATTTATTGTGATTGTCATTGTGATGATTGCAATTGATATGCTTACATTGAAAAAAGAGGGAGTGCATCGGGTTAGTACCAAAGAAGCTTTGCTATGGACAACAGTCTGGATTACTGTCTCTCTCGGATTTGCTGCCTGGCTGTATTTTGAGCTGGCACATAATCCTGCCGCCGGTCCGGCTATAGCAGCAGATTCGGTGATGGATTTCCTGACAGGTTATGTTTTGGAAAAATCACTCTCAGTCGACAATATTTTTGTATTTATCCTGATATTCGGTTATTTCAAAGTGCCGGCTGAGTATCAGCATCGTGTTTTGCTGTACGGTGTACTGGGCGCTATTGTACTACGCGCCATTATGGTGGCTCTGGGTGCAGTACTGGTCAGCCGTTTTGAATGGGTATTGTATCTGTTTGGTGTATTCCTGCTTTATAGTGGAATTAAGCTGATGCTGCCTGAAAAGACGGAAGATAAAGGTCTGGCCGATAATCCGCTGATAGGCTGGCTGCACCGGCATATGCATGTTAGCGCGCAGTTAAACCGGGAAAAATTCTTTACCGTTGAAAACGGTCAGCGTATGGCAACTCCTTTGCTGCTTACGTTGATTGTGATTGAATTAAGTGATGTTGTTTTTGCTGTTGACAGTATTCCGGCAGTATTTGCTGTCACCACTGACCCGTTTATAGTTTTTACTTCCAATATCTTTGCGGTACTGGGGCTGCGTGCGATGTATTTTTTACTTGCTAATGTAGTAGAAAAATTTATCTATCTGAAATACGGGCTGGCTGTGGTTTTAACTTTTATTGGCGGCAAAATGCTGGTGGCCAAATGGTGGCATATTCCTTCTTTTGCTTCACTGACTGTCGTGTTTAGTGCCTTAATGATTGCTATACTTGTTTCATGGTGGAAAACCAGACAACAACCATCAGCTTAATTAATAATAGGTGATATTTATTTAAACAGCCCGTTATCTGTTACTGCCATTAACCGGCAACAACAGATAATGGGCTGAAATTCGAAATTAGCTTAAAAACGATTAAGCTAATTTATTGATGATTTCGCTTACCCGTGCTACGTAGATTTTAACGGTTTCAATATCGCCGCGCGGAATTTCATCTACGCTGGCATCTGCCGGTGTTTGTATCAGTGCTCCTCCAGAGCCTCCGAGCACATTAATATCATTACGGTCTGCTTCTTTGTTATTGGCCGGTAACAGCCCCAGACTTACCCAGATACCGCCGTGCTGTGCGGCCAGTGTTTGCATCCAAATAAGCGTAACCTGTTTGTCACCGTTAAAACTGGCACTATTAGTAAATCCGCCAAATACTTTATTTTGCCAAGCGCGCTCTGCCCACAGTCCTGAAGTGGCATCAGCAAATTTTTTGAATTGCCAGGGTACATTGCCCATATAAGTAGGTGCGGCAAAAATAATCCCTTTGGCGTCGTGAAGCTGTTGCCACTGATCATTGTCCAGATCACCATTAGCATCAATTTCAACCAGGACTGCATCGGTATCTGCGGCGGCTGCTTCAGCTATTTTACGAGTATGGCCGTAACCGGAAAAAACTACTATCGCCAGTTTACTCATTTGTACATCCTTATGAATGATTAAATATTAAAACAGTTTATGCGTGCTGTGCTGCTACAGCAAGAGAGTTTCAGGAAACAAAAATTTCGATTATTGCCTGCGAAGAAATTATTGACTGATGCATTATTATCCTTACACATACCAGTTGCTATGGTATTTAGCTAATACACTAATGCACTAAGACAGCATGCTTGAATTTGTTAGTTTACGGTACGCTTGCTGTTGTGGTAAATTATTGTTAAACTCAATTAATACATAATCATGCTAGAGTGATAACAGACAGGAAAATTAATGTTGCCGGTAGCCTGTATCAGGCTTACAAAAGATAATTAACAGCGGCAGCACACATCAGGCACACAACCATTTCTTCATAGTAAACACTGTAATTGTTTCAGAACCTGCCCGTACCGGCGGCACACCAAAAATAGCCAACAGGGCAGTAACCGTGGTGTAACTTTTACTCATGAGAGGTAATTATATGGCGTACGCTAGTACCAATCCTTATACCGAGCAACAGGTAAAGGCATTTTCTGATACTACCGATATTGAGCTGGAAGCAGCATTAAATCATGCTGATGCCGCTTTCCATCAGTGGAAAACTACTACATTTGCCCAGCGTGCGCGTATTCTGCAAAACGCTGCTGATATTCTGCGGGCTAATATTGAAGAATATGCCAGTTTACTCACGCTGGAAATGGGTAAACTGTTTAGTGAAGCTAAAGCAGAAACTGAGCTGTCAGCACAGATTCTTGAATATTATGCAGTTAACGCTGAACGGCAGCTTCAGCCGGAAGTGTTACCGGTTACATCCAATAAAGGTAATCGTGCCCGTATTGAATTTGCTCCACAGGGTATTATTCTGGCTGTAGAGCCATGGAATTTCCCTTATTACCAGATAGCACGTATTGCAGCCCCGCAACTGGCTGCCGGTAATGTGATTGTGCTGAAACATGCTTCTAATGTACCTCAGTGTGCAGCAAAAATGGAGGCGATGTTCCTTCAGGCCGGTTTAATGGCCGGTGCTTTCCAGAATCTCTATCCAACTCATGCTCAACTGGCCAAAATCATTGCAGATCCGCGTGTACGTGGTGTAGCGCTGACTGGCTCTGAAAGTGCTGGTGCCATTGTTGCTGCTCAGGCCGGAGCCGCAGTGAAAAAATGTACCCTTGAACTGGGTGGTGCAGATGCTTTCATCGTACTCAATGACGCAGATATCGAAAAAGCAGCTAAATGGGCTGTCTTCGGACGTCACTGGAATGCCGGTCAGGTATGTGTCAGTGCCAAGCGTATTATTGTAGAAGATGGTGTATACGACCGTTTCCTGAGTTTGTATCGTCAGGGTGTGCAGCAATTGCACATGGGTGATCCGATGGATGCAGCCACAACACTGGCTCCGCTGTCTTCACGCTCAGCCGTTACTGGTTTACAGCAGCAGCTGGATGAAGCAGTTAAGCTTGGTGCGCACGCTGAGGAAATCCCGCTGGACATGCCTGCTCAGGGCTGTTTCTTCCGGCCGGTTATTCTGACCAATATTCAGCCGGATAATCCGGCACGTCACTGGGAATTCTTTGGTCCGGTTTCTTCAATTTACCGTGCTAAAGATGCAGCACACGCTATCGAGATTGCTAACGATAGCCCGTACGGATTGGGCGGATCTATCTTTACTGCTGACGAAGAACGCGGTGCACAGCTGGCTCAGCAGATTGATACCGGTATGGTATTTATTAATCATCCAACCATGGTAAAAGCTGATTTACCTTTCGGTGGTGTGAAACGTTCCGGATTCGGACGTGAATTACTGGATCTGGGCTTAAAAGAATTTGTTAATGCTAAGCTGGTAAGTATTGCCGATATTGACGGTGAATTCTAAGCAGAGCAAATAAAGCAAAACAGGGCTGACAGTGTGCAGCCCTGTTTTTTTATCTCCACCGTCAGTAAATTAATTTTTTCTTTATTTTCTCCATTGTGGTTAGCAATCTGTTTTTCGGTTCAGTAAAGTGTTTACCTGGAGAGACATATACGTTACTGAAATGTAATATATATGTAGCATTATGCTAAATTCCGGCTATTGTGTTCTGCTGACAATATATTCTCAGGTAAAGTGGTGATATCGAGTTTTTATGCATTATCTGATTGATAATAATATTTTATTTCACCATGATGAGCATAAATGTGTACCAGTGATTGAACAGGAGGCCGTATGTTAACCATTATCGCTGCACCCACCAGTCAGGATTTTGCTAATTCACGCCTGAGTGAAAAGTATACTCAGCCACAGTTTCTTAAACAGAGCGAACAGTTAGTACATTATTGCCGTCAGCTAAGTGTGAAACAGCTGGAAGAATTGATGCACATCAGTCCGCATCTGGCTGAGCTTAATCAGCAGCGTTTTCAGGACTGGCATACGCCATTTACCCCTGATAATGCTTTACAGGCGATTTTTGCCTATAGTGGTGATATTTACACCAGCCTGAAAGTCAGTGATTTATCCCTGCATGAACTGGATTATATGCAAACCGCTGTATGTATTCTTTCCGGTTTGTACGGCATATTGCGTCCGCTGGATTTAATCCAGCCCTACCGCCTGAGCATGAATGTACGTCTGGAGAATCCTAAAGGTATTAATTTGTATCATTTCTGGCATGAAACCCTGACCAGCCATTTGAATCAAATCGAAACTGAAACCATCATTGATTTAGCTTTTGATAATTATTTCAAAGCAATAGATAAGGATAAACTTAAAGCACAGGTAATTAAACCGGTTTTTCTGGATGAAAAAGCGGGTAAATACATGAATGTTAATGCTTATGCGAAAGAAGCCATGGGATTGATGACTCGCTTTATTGTATGCAATAAACTGCACTCACCTAAAATGCTGCATGAATTCAATGAGCATGGTTACCAGTTTGCTGCACATGAATCAAGTGAGGATGAACTGGTGTTCAAACGTTCAGAAAAAACAGCTCAGCAATACCGTAATTAGGCATATTATTCAGTATAGCTGTACAAAAGTTGCAAAAAAAGCAGAGCAAGTACATAAAAATGTGGTAGTTGTAGCAAAATTAGGTACAATCGCCGCTTTTACCATCGCAAAGGTGTAACCATGTCTGAATCAACCCCAATCTGCCCGCAATGTGCCAGCGAACAAAATTATTTTGATGGTAGCTTTACTGTCTGTCTGGAATGCGGACACGAATGGGATGCTGCTAGCAATACCGGCTCATCACAAGAGCTTGATGTTAAAGACAGTAACGGTAATCCGTTGTCGACTGGTGACGACGTTATTCTGATTAAAGACCTTAAGCTTAAAGGTAGTAGCACTGTTTTGAAAAAAGGTGCCAAAGCTAAAGGTATTCGTCTGGTTGAGGGCGATCATGAAATTGATTGCAAAATTGACGGCATGAAAATCATGCTTAAAGCGTGCTTTGTGAAAAAGGCCTGATATTTTTTAAAAAGGTACGTACACCAAACCCACCATGTCTGCCAATTTTTAATTGTATTTTTAATTGTAGATAGGGTGGGTTTTGATCTGTGGATAACTAAGTTATCCACATACAGGCGCCAATATGCTCTAATTATTGTCAGAAGTTAACCCCGGATCAACGACTGCATAGATGCGGTTGTCCAGAACACTGGCACTGATTCTTTGCATAATGACATTAGCCAGTTCAGTACGATGAATAAAACCATGTACCTCCTGCTGATAAAAACATTTACCTGTGCCAGTAACGTCACCATTAGACAAACCGCCCGGACGCAGAATTTCATAATTCAGCTTACTGGTTTGCAGCCATACCTCTGCCAGAGATTTTTCCCGTACAGCATGCCCGAAAGCAGTTTTTGCGCGTTCAGACATAGTATGCCATGAGTCGCCGCAGCCCAGAGAGGTAACCAGCAGCATTCGGGAGATACCAGCTTGTTCAGCTTTATCAATAATCAGGCGCTGAGCCAGATAATGTGCGCCAGCTGATCCGCCCAGAGTAGAGACAATTATGGTATTGGTGCCGGCAAGCCGGCATATTTCTTTGACACTGGATTCATCGGTAGCATCACCAACCACAGTCTGCACACCCTGCTGGTTTAATTCAGCGGCAAAAGCGGCATCGCGTACCAGCGCCGCACAGCGCCATTCAGATGATTGTTGTAATGCCAGCTGTAATACCTGATAGCCGGTACCTTTTTTGGGGCTCACCCCGAACAATAATAGCGTTTTCATCAGTTTTTCCTTAGTCCGGACGGAAACGTTGAGCCAGAATTCTGAATTTATCTAATTGCTGTGCTTTTAATTGTCTTTGTTCATCACGTCCGACAAAAATTTTAAACATAGCTTCACCCTGACGGTTCAGAAAAATAATTCCCGCGGTAGCCATATGCATAAAACTGCGCTCAACAAAAGCGATATGTGCACAGTTTTCTGCCCGGATATGCCCGCCGAATGCTTGCTTATGCTGCAAATTAAAATAACCGGCACCATATTTTCCAGCTGGTAGTTCACCGGAAAATTCAGCAATAATATCCGGAGTGTGAACCAGAAAAGTAATTTCACCCCATGTAAGCACTTCCTGCCACACAGTATCAAATTGACTTCCGTCTGTCATCACTGCATCAGGCATGGCTTCAATTACTGCAGTTAAACTAGTCTGATATTGCCGGGCAATCTGTTCCAGCGTACCTTCCGGGTTACTTTGCATGAAAAGTTTAAGATTATTACTTGCAGACTGTTCAGTCATTTTTATTTCCTTAAATTAAAACTGTTTTGACGCTGAGATATTACGGAGCAGCGGCATGCCCTGGCGCGGGTTTTCCGCTTTGGCGCATCTGCATCATTTTTTCCTGCCGCTCAAGATGTTCCGGATTATTCAAAGACAATAGTAATTGCTGCAAAGCCTGTAACAGATTGCTCGACCAGAAACGGCCTGATGGTGTTAGCAACAGACAGCGTGCATCATTGACGAGTAAACCCGCCTGCTGCCATTGTTCCAGTAATGGATCCAACAAGTGAGCCTGTGTTGTCAGTGCAGCTAAATCAACCCGACCCTGTTCTATACCGGCCTGAAGCTGATATAACCATTCTCCTAGTAAAGATTGGCCAGTAAGCATCATCAATGGTTTTTTACCTTGTTTCAGCCGGGTATAGTACTCAGCCAGATCGCGTTGCAGCATAAATGACTGACCGCCCAGCCGGCCACCGGCACCGGAGCCAAATGCAAAGAAATCAGCACCCTGCTTAATTAGCAGATTATATAAATTTCGTTCACGTGTGGTTTTAGCCCAATGGCTGTTACTTAGCTGCATCCAGCCCTGCCGGCGTAAAAAAGCTTCACCCTGTAAATAAAAATGACATTTATCCGCTACTGAAGGTAATTCAAGTTGGCCGTTTTCCACCCGCTTAGCCAGCGGTGTGGAAGAAAGCAGATTTAGAGCATACAAATCCACACCATCCAGCGGCAGACCGGCAGCAAGTTCTAAGTCTGTTTGCCAGCTCTGAGGTGTCTGCCCAGGCAATCCAAACATCAGATCGCATACCAGTGCTACACTGTCTTTAGCGGCAATCCGTTCAAATGTTTCTATAATCTGTTCACGTTTGGATAAGCGTCCGAGCTTCTGACGAATATTGGTATCGAAAGTCTGAATACCGATTGAAAACCGGTTTGCACCTGCTTCTATATAACTATCTGTACGTGCCTCATCGAAATCAGAAATTCGTCCTTCAATACTAATTTCACAATCAGGTGCAAGAGGTAAAGACTGTTTCAGTAAGCTGATTACCCGAGCTAGCTGACCGGCGGGCAGAGCGGATGGTGTACCACCTCCGAAATAAACCGCATGAATGGGTGCAGACTGTAGTGCCGGATTGTTGATTTCCAGAGTGATTTCGGTTAGTAAAGCATCAATATATGCTTCAGTATCAAATTTGCGCAGCAGATTCTGGTAAAACCCACAAAACTGGCAGTGAGTATCACAAAAGGGGATATGAATATAAATCAGCCTTTTATTGCCGGTAAGTTTGGTTTGCTGTAATTGTTGCCATTGCTTTTCGATATCTTCCGCAGCCAGTGGCATACTTGCGCGTAATGGCATGACAGCCCAGCGATCCTGAAACGGTAAACCAGAATATGCAGCATAATAACGGCTTAAATCCAATGATTTCATAACACAGACATAAATTGAAAGCTGCAAGAATTAAATAATAATTATTATCATATGGCAATGGTTTTATGACCATGTATACTTAACAATATCCTGTTTATTGATACATATCAACAGACATGAATATGCCAATAGAAATGTTTATTCTGTAGAATAGTTGTGCAAAAACTATTTTATGCGTGCTGGAATTCATCTATCAATGATTAAAGGTAAAAATTAGATGGATTAGTAAAAAGAAGAGAAGATGAAGCTAAATTTTGAGAAAAAGGATTATAGTAATGAAGAAAATTCTACTAATTATATTAATATTTATGAGTAACAATGTTTTTAGTGATAGTTTAATAGATAAAGTGAATAATGGTATGAGTAAAGAAATAAAACATAATTCAACTATAATAGATAAATTATCTAAAATTCTTTTAAAAAAAAATATTGATATTTTTCAGGAGGAATGGGAAAGTGAGTTGAATAAAAAATGTAACTGGGTACGTGATAATATTGATGTTTACCTCTGCGGTCAGGAGGATAGACTCAGTTATTCATTATGTTTACTTAGCGAACAAAATTCTTTTATTAATGAATTAATTTTATTGATATATCATAATAAGATACCAGTAAATATTAAATTACAAAAATACATCACTAAAATTCCAGAGCAAAAACAATATAATATTTATTTCAATCTATTAACAGAGAAATATGCTTCAAAATTTTGCAACACATTTTATACTTCAACAGATATTAATGATTGTATAAATCGTTTCCTTTTAACTCAATATCAGCCCGAAGAATATGGATTTAAGCTTACAGTGGATAAGAGTTATCTATATGATTCTCCAAATTTAAAAAATAAAACAAAAATATATTTAATTAGAGAGGATAAAATCGAATTATTAAATTATAAAAATAACTTTTATGAGGTCGAATATACAACAAAAAAAAATAAGATAATTAAAAAATGGCTTCACTGTTCTGCTATTGATGCTTGTATTTCTGATTAATAAAATTAATCTTAAACGGCAAGAAAAACATTTAAAATAAATGTTTCTCTTGTAAATCCTAATTTAGTTGTTGCTAAAAATTATTTATTATCATCAAACGGTTATCTATGGGTAAAAAAATGCGGCTGAATCAGATGGGAGTGTGAATAAATTTATCTTTCTGAATTAAAGCTTGATAAGCTTAAAACTGAATTTATAAAAATCAATATTGATTAAAGTTCTGATTTTTGAATTAATTGAATTTATTAAATGGTAATTATATAAACTCTGTATTCTGACTATATATTTAATTGGCAGCAGGTTATCTTTATGGCTAAGCATTATTATTGAATATTCTGAAAATAAATAAAAATTTGATAATCTCAACAGTTAAAACAGGAATTAATAAAGAAAATACTGTATAGTTAACATTTGTAAATTTATTATTCATCCACCGGAAATAAATTATGCAACAAACCCAATATGTCCGGCAGATTACCGGATTGCTTATTGGTACCGCAGTTGGTGATGCAATAGGGCTGGCTCGTGAAGGTATTGCTCCTAAGCGAGCCAGACGTATGTTTGGCGATAAAATTCAGCACAACCTGATTGTTACTCCATGGGGGAGAATAGGGTTATGCAGTGATGATACTGAGCATGCAGCGATGGTGGCACAATGTCTGCTGAGCTGTAAGCTGAATCCGAAGGATTTTAGTGGCCGGCTGGGCAGAGGCATGAGGCGATGGTTTCTGACCATGCCGGCCGGTTTGGGGATGGCTACTTTAAAAGCCTGCCTGAAATTGTGTCTGGGTATAAATCCGGCTAAAAGCGGTAATAATTCTGCCGGTAACGGAGCGGCTATGCGTGCACCGGTTATAGGCTGGTTTTTTGCCGGTAATCCAGACATCATGCGTGAATGCATTCATGCAGCTACCATCATAACTCATACTGATCCGCGTGCTGAAGAAGGCGCATGGGTGATTGCCATGGCCGCCGGCTATGCCAGCCGGCAGCAGTCTGAGGTGTCTGCTGACAGTTTCTTTGCTGAGATTATGCCTGCGCTAAGCGGAGAGCAGCTTATCAGTCACTTGCAACTGGCTCAGCAGAAACTTAAGCAGCAGGCTCAATTGCATGATTATCTGCTGGCGCTGAAACTGGAAAAAAAAGGAATTACTGGCTATATTAACAATACCGTGCCTGCTGTTATCTATGCATGGCTGCGCTATTATGGTGATTACGAACAAACCGTCAGTGCATTAATACATGCAGGCGGGGATACTGATACCACGGCAGCCATTGCCGGCGCTCTTGCCGGTATTTATGTGGGCGGAGCAGGTATTCCAGAACAATGGCTGCAAGGTGTGAAAGAATGGCCAATGAGTATGAATTATCTGCGCAAACTCTCGGTGGCACTGGCTGACAGAAAACATCATCCGAAACAGATTATCAGTCTGAAACAGCCACCATATGTTTTCTTATTATGCAGAAATATACTTTTTTTCTGCATAATCATGTTGCATGGTTTCAGACGGCTGTTACCGCCCTTCTAAATTATTAAAAATTAATATTCTTGTTCTTGATAAAAACTATAAATATTAAATATCTTTAAAATTCAATAAATAAGCCACCTTAAAGGTGGCTTATTATATAAAATTAATCAATATTTAAATTATGATGGTATTTTAACCTTATAAATAGAAATCAATGTTTAGTTAGGTAAAGCAAAAAACTAACAACTCTGCTGTAGTTATGCAGTAGGGGCTTTTAATGTAGTTAAAGAATTAAAAGACATATACTGGATATTTATTCTACAGTCACCGATTTCGCCAGATTTCGGGGTTTATCTACATCAGTGCCGCGAGCCAGTGCGGTGTGGTAGGCCAGTAGCTGTACCGGTATGGTGTGTACAATCGGGGAAAGTACGCCCATATGGCGCGGGGTACGGATAACGTGTACGCCTTCATCGGCGCTGAATTCGCTGTCCAGATCGGTGAATACAAAGAGCTCGCCGCCGCGTGCGGCTACTTCCTGCATATTGGCTTTAACTTTCTCGAGCAGGCTGTCATTAGGTGCAATCACCACTACAGGCATATTCTGGTCTACCAGTGCCAGCGGACCGTGCTTAAGCTCACCGGCGGGATAAGCTTCGGCATGAATATAGGTAATCTCTTTAAGTTTCAGAGCACCTTCAAGGGCGATGGGGTAATGAATGCCGCGGCCAAGAAACAGTGCGTTATTTTTAGCGGCAAACTGATTTGCCCAGCCGGCAATTTGCGGTTCGAGATTAAGTACATGCTGCACGCTGCCGGGAAGCAGGCGCAGCTCATTGGTATATTGCTCTTCTTCTTCAGGGGTAACCAGTCCACGCATTTTACCCAGTGTTACCGCCAGTCCGAACAATGCCACAAGCTGAGTCGTAAAGGCTTTGGTAGAGGCTACACCGATTTCGGCACCGGCACGGGTATACAGTACCAGTTCACTTTCGCGCGGCAGAGCCGATTCCATTACATTGCAAATAGAAAGGCTGTGCTGCATGCCCAGTGACTGGGCATATTTAAGCGCTTCCATGGTATCAAGTGTTTCGCCGGACTGAGAAATCGTGATGACCAGCTGTTCCGGGTCGGCAATAACTTTGCGGTAGCGGTATTCACTGGCAATTTCGACGTCTGTCGGTATTTGCGCAATGGCTTCCAGCCAGTAACGTGCAGTAAGTGCGGAATAGTAGGAGGTACCGCAGGCAAGAATTTTAATGTTACGGATTCGCTCAAAGATGCCGGCAGCACTGGCGCCAAAGTTTTCCGGCTCAAAGCCGCCTACCAGAAATACTTCGGCGGTGTCGGTGATGGCTTTGGGCTGTTCGTGAATTTCTTTTTGCATGAAATGGCTGTACAACCCCAGTTCGAGCGAAGCTAAGGACAGTTCAGACATTTTGATTTCACGTTCTGCCGGCTGTTCGTGTTTGTCGAGCAGAATATCAATGCCTTGTGTGGATAGCTGAACAAGGTCGCCATCTTCGAGAAAGACAACACGACGGGTATAGGCAATAACGGCGGAAACATCGGAAGCGATAAAGCTTTCATTTTCACCCAGCGCCACTAATAGCGGACAGCCCATACGCGCAGCTACAAGTTTATCGGGATTATCTCTGGCAATAACGCCGATGGCATAGGCACCCTGAAAACGTTTGCAGGCAGTTTGTACCGCCTGAAACAGGTTGCCGGTGCTGGTGTGGGTATATTCGTAATGGATGCTGTGAGCGATGACTTCGGTATCAGTTTGGGATGTGAATTCGTAACCCAGTGCTTGTAGCCGGCTGCGCTCACTTTCAAAGTTTTCGATAATGCCATTATGAACAATGGCAATCATATTGTTAGAAATGTGCGGATGAGCGTTGGGTTCAGTAACACCGCCGTGTGTTGCCCAGCGGGTGTGACCAATGCCCAGTCTGCCCTTGAGTCCGGCAGCCTGAGCGGCTTCTTCCATAAATTTAACGCGGCCGACACGGCGTACGCGCTCAATACCGTCCGGTGTCCATACGGCAATGCCGGAAGAGTCATATCCGCGGTATTCCAGCCGTTCCAGACCGCTGGTAAGAAATTCTACTACGTTATTCTGTGCGCGAATGGCGCCAACTATGCCACACATGGTTTATCCTTTTTCAACAGGCATGGTTGCAATGCAATTACGGTTTTTTTACCTGGCTGGAATGCGGCTGTTACGGTTTGCGGGTTATGCCGTGCTGATTCCAGTTTATGTGTATCGTCTGCCTGATGATGCTGTTTCAGTTTTATTTGAAATGAAGATTGTAATGGAAACGGCGGATTTGTACAGTAAACTTTGTTTACAGCCGGCTGTACAAACAGACAGATATGTTTATGCTAATGGTTTTCAGGATGATGTTGGGTAGATAAATTATCTTTATATATCAGATATTTTATTCATTTGTTCTGTGGGTGTCATTAAATATCTGGTTTAGGGATATGTTAGTGGTATTGATTTATGCCGGCAAATTGTTAATGTGTTTTCACCTGAAAAAACAGTTCTGCATCCAGGTAAGTCAGATTTGAAATTTTTGCTGGTTCAGGCTAAGCGGCTAATCGGAATGGTTCTGTCTGTGCCGGTGACGGCCTGATAAATTTTTCTGGCACCTTCAGGACAAATAAAGCAGTCGCTGCATTTACTTTGCTGACAGGAAGGCTGGTAAGGACCTATCTGGCGGATGATCCCTTTTCTGAGCCAAAAATTAAGCATTTGCTCCATGGCACTTTCCTGTACCTGAAAATGGCGGGACAAATCCTGCAGGCTGGCTTGTCCGATAGTGATAAGGTAGTCACGAATGGCAGTGATAAGCATATCCGGTAGTCCTTTATCTGGGTTGGCTGATGGTTTGTTCCTGCTGTCTGGATAACTGAATGCAAACAGATAGTGATGATTTTGCAAATATCACTATCTGTTCAGGTAAATAAGTTTTGGTAATTAGTAAAAATGCCTGATTACTCAGTGACAGCAGCTACTTTTGCTGTGCGGGCAGTTTTTCATGGTTATCTGGCAAGTCTGACGCCGGCTGCCGATAAATTTCATGCTGCAAACAACAAGAATAAACAGACAGGCTACTCCGCCAATCCAGTATGCGGCGCTGGTACTGTGACTAAGCTGGTGGTACTGGTAGTAAATGGTGGCACAGCTCCAGCCGGTAAAGAATGTCCAGCCGGCTACAAACAGCATCCAGCGTCCGCCGGCTTCGCGGTAAATGGTACCTAGCGCAGCCGCACACGGTGTATATAGCAGGATGAATATGAGATAGGCCATTGCGGCGGCACTACTGCCGAAGGAGGTTTCCAGTTTGGTTACTGTGCGTCCGGTCATGTCCATATCCTGCTGTACGCTGTCAGCACTCTGATTCAGCGCACTAAACCCCAGAGGATCGAGAAAGGAACCGGCCAGTTCGTTTAAGTTGGCTGGTATGGTGTTTAGGGCTTTGATGACACCGGCCTGAAAATTAAAGATTTCTTCTCCGCCATCCTCTTCCGCTTTCATAGAGTACAGGGAGTTGAGGGTGGCAATGACGGCTTCTTTGGCAAAGATACCGGTAAATATACCTACCGTAGCCGGCCAGTTTTGTTCATTGATACCCATAGGTGTGAATACTGGGGTAACTTTCTGACTGGCAACCGACAGTACAGACTGGCTGCTGTCATTGTGGCCGAATGAGCCGTCGCTACCCAGTGAGTTAAGCAGGCTGAGAATGGTTACCATGAGTACGATGGCCTGTCCGGCACGGAAAATAAATCCTTTCAAACGTGACCATGTCAGGTAAAGCATGCCGCGCAATGTGGGCAAACGATAAGCGGGCATTTCCATAATAAAAGGGGTAATGTCACCGGGCAGCAGGGTGTGCTTGAGAATAATACCGGTAAGAATGGCAACACCGATACCGAGCAGATAAAGGATAAAAACCACGGTTGAGGCGTTTTCAGGAAAAAACAAAACAGCAAACAGGGTATAAACCGGCAGTCTGGCACCACAGGACATAAAAGGTATCATGCTGATAGACATGAGACGGTCACGGGCACAGTCCAGTGTGCGGGTGCCCATAATGGCGGGTACACCACAGCCGAAACCGACCAGCATAGGAACAAAGGCTTTGCCTGGCAGACCAATGGCACGCATGCCGCGGTCGACTACCATTGCGGCACGCGCCAGATAGCCGGAATCTTCGAGAAATGACAGGCACAGAAACATGGCTGCAATAACCGGAATGAATGTGGCCACTGTTTGAATACCACTGCCGATTCCATTGGCCAGAATAGCAATCAGCCACTCGGGAGAGCCGAGTCTGGTGAGCAGGGCGGAGAAGCCATCGACAAATATGGTACCAAAGAGGATGTCGAAGAAATCGATAAATACAGAGCCGAATTTAACCGCTACCATAAACATCAGGTACATGACGAATAGAAAAAACGGGATGCCGGTATAGCGGCCCAGAGTAATGCGATCAATTTTATCGGATAAGGACAGATTTGCTTCACGCGGCTTTTCAATTACAGAGCGGCTTAGCTTATCGATGGCATCATAACGGGCACTGGCAAGGGCAACGTCGATTTCATGGTTACACCAGTCAGACAGGGCATCACGGCATTGTTGCAGGATATGTTTTTCGGTTTCAGTAAGAGAAACGGGGTTCTGTTTAAGTAACAATTCGATCAGCGACCACTGGTCGAGCTGGTGTACGGCACTATCGGCCGGAAGCTGAGCCAGATAGTTGCGGATAATGGTGCTTTGTTTGCTACCAAGAGTATCCAACTCGGGATGGGCAGCTACAGGGTTGGTGATGGCCTGTGCAATTGCCTGTTTGAGTTGCGGTATTCCGGTTTTTCGTGCAGCGGAAATGGCGATAACCGGACAGCCAAGCTGTTTGCTTAGTGTGCTGATGTTGATATTTTCCCCTATGTTATGCAAGGCATCGATCATGTTGAGAACGACCAGCATCGGCCGTTTGAGATCGAGCAACTGGAAAGTCAGGTACAGACTGCGTTGCAGATTAGTGGCATCGATAATGTTGATGATCAGGCTGTCTGGTTCATTGAGAACAAACTCACGCGCAATCATTTCATCCTGAGAAGCAGCTATGTCGAGATTTTCTATGGCATAGGTACCGGGCAGGTCGATGATTTCTACCTGTTGCTGGTTTATCTGGATACTACCGGTTTTGCGTTCTACAGTTACCCCGGGCCAGTTGCCGACCTGCTGGCGTGAACCGGTAAGCGCATTGAAAAGCGTACTTTTGCCGCTATTGGGATTGCCGATTAATGCTATTTTCATTGTGTCGCCTCAACTACGCCGATGGCTTGTGCTTCACTGCGCCGCAGGCATAGGTAAAATCCGCGGGTTTTGATTTCCAGTGGATCGCCTAATGGTGCTGTACGGATTACGGTAACGTGGCTGCCGGGCGTAATGCCCATGGCTAACAGACGCCGGCGGAAAGGCAGAGATTCGGGCAACAGTCGGGTTATAACTGCCGGCTGACCAAACGGTAGTTGATCAAGAGTAAGTATTGGCACTGCGGTTGACCTTCAGTAGTAGGTAAGGTGTCTTTGTTATTATTGGGAATCATTTTTATTGTACATGATATTACTTTTGCCTGTTAATTTGCTTGTATGAATGGCTAAGAGAAAATGCTTTGTTTAGTTCTTTTGTGAAGAATATAGTGAATAAAGTGATTATTTTGCGAATTATAATTAGTTTGTGTATTTTTTAAACGCAGATATGTAATGCTTTTGATTAAAGTATGGCGGGTTTGGTGAAACAGATGTAAAGGCAGGAAAGATTAGTGAATAAGATAATCAGCCCGGCAGGTAGAATAGCACTGGCGGGCTGATAAAGAGATTATTTCTCGTTGTTTTTTTCTGGTCGCTGCCATTCTGACAAAGTTGTCTGGCGACTGCGTGACAGTGTCAGTTTGTCTGGCGGACAGTTCCTGCTCAGAGTACTGCCGGCACCGGTAGTGGCACGGTCACCTATGGTGATGGGCGCAATAAGCATATTGCCGGAACCGATGCGGACATGATTACCAATGGTAGTACGGTATTTGTTAACTCCGTCATAATTACAGGTGATGGTACCGGCGCCAATGTTGCTGTTTTCGCCAATAGTGGCATCGCCCAGATAGGTAAGATGATTGGCTTTGCTGCCATAGCCAATGGTGCTGTTTTTAACTTCGACAAAATTACCGATATGCACTGCGTCACCAATCTGTGCCTGCGGTCGCAGGCGTGCAAACGGACCAACCCGGGCATCGCTGCCAATATTGCAGTTTTCCAGATGGGAATTGGGGTGAATGATGGTACCGGAGCCGATAGTGGCGTTTTTAATCACACAATTGGCACCAATGGAAACGTTGTCACCGAGATCTACATTCCCTTCCAGAATGACATTAATGTCGATTATTACGTCTTGCCCGTGGGTTAGCTGTCCGCGTAAGTCGAAACGGGCAGGGTCACGCAGAGTTACGCCAGCCTGAAGCAGTGCTGTAGCCTGCTGTTGTTGCAGGATGCGCTCCAGCTGTGCCAGTTGCAGTTTGTTATTAACGCCGGCTGCCAGCCATGATGTACGCACTTGCAGCGGATGAACGGGAATATTGTCCTGTCGGGCTAGTGCAATGACATCAGTCAGGTAGTATTCTTGCTGACTATTGTTATTTTGCAACGCATTGAGCCATTGGGTCAGCTGACAATTAGGTAGTACAAAGATACCGGTATTGGTTTCGCAAATGGCTTTTTCCTCTGCGCTGGCATCTTTTTCTTCAACAATGGCGACAACATTGCCATGTTGACGGATGATGCGGCCATAGCCGGACGGATTGTCGAGAACGTCGGTCAGTAATCCTACGTCTTTACCGGCGGTGCTGAGTAATTCTTCCAGTGTTTGCTGATCGATAAGAGGTACATCACCATACAGAATCAGAGTGCGTCCGCTGTCGGATAAATATGACAGAGCCATTTTGACTGCATGGCCGGTACCCAGTTGCTGATCTTGTTCCACCCAGCACACGTCTGCCTGAATTCGTTCCCGTACCAGCTCTTTGCCGTGGCCAATAACGACGGTGATATTGTCCGGATGCAGACTCTGTGCGGTGTTAATAACACGTTCCAGCATGCTGATACCGCCGATTTCATGCAAAACTTTGGGCAGGCGTGAATACATCCGGGTACCTTTGCCGGCTGCAAGGATGACGATATTTAAGGGTGAATTAGCCATAAATTTGTATATATTAAGATGTGAAAACGGGCTGTCGGTAATCTGGCATGATTCCGGCAGCCCTGTACTGATGTATCTGAATTATTCGGCACTACTGTTTGAATCTGACCAGTGTGTGTGTGCCGGTAATTTTTCGTCTGCATCCCCTACAGTGGGTTTCATCACGTGTGGTTCGGGGCGCATGCTGTTATAGCGCATATTGTGTGAGTAGGTGCCATCCTGATAAACCACACGTGTACCCGGTTCATATTTCTGGCGCAGTTTTGTCTGTCCGCTGGCATCCTGATAGGTTTCCCATGTGCAGCCACTGATGGCCAGTAGACCGCAAATTAAACAGATTCCGGCACGCATGGTGTTGTCCTTTGAGGTTAGTCGTTTGTACAGGGATATTGTAGAGAATTTGTGTGCCTGCGTATAGTTGCTTTATAACAGAGACGGGGCAATCTGTAGCAGACTGTGCATATCCGGTACAGCAGCATCGATTCCGGTAGCCGGATGGCTGTGTGTTCCGAACCATACTGTTCGCATGCCCAGTGTATGTGCTGTTTTCAGATTGGACAGGCTATCGTCTACCATAATGCATTGCTCAGGGCGGATATGCAGCTGCCGGCACAGACTGTGGTAAGCATGCGGATGAGGTTTGTAAAGCATTTGTACATTATCAGTACCAAATAGGGCATGGAAATGTGATTCAATTTGCATGGTACTGATCAGTGCCTGTACATAATGGCTGGGACCATTGGAAAAAACGACTTTATAGCCGGGCAAATGGGTCAGGGTATGCTGTATTTGCGGCACAGGCTGCAACAGAGGCAAAATTTGTTCCAGCGGGTGACACGCCAGCAGAAATTCCTGAAGATTGATTTCCGGATGGTGTTTTTGCAGTCCGGCCAGTGTAGCGCCATAATCCTGCCAGTACTGCTGACGCAGCCGGGAAGCGGCAATATCGTCGATATTCAGGGTGGTGGCTATATAGGCTGTCATGTGCTGATTGATAATACCGAATATGCCCGCATCAGCCTGATGCAGGGTATTGTCGAGGTCAAATAGCCAGTAATGAGTTGTCATGATTTGTAAGATGGCGTCAGATTTTTACTATAAACGTCTAAAACGGGTATGATTGTATATGAAGAATACCTAATGATTTTAATGGCAGGAGACCGGAATGAAAGCAGGTAAGTGGTTAATCGGAGTGCTGTGTCTGTTACTCAGTATGGTTGCACAGGCACAGACAGAGGTACGTTTGGCTGTACATGATTCATTTGCTTTACCTAAAAATGTTCTGGCTCAGTTTGAGCATGATAATAATGTGAAACTGACTGTGATTAAAGTCGGTAGCGGAAATGAAATGCTCAACAAGCTGATTTTAACTCGTGCTAAACCAATTGCTGATGCAGTATATGGTCTGGATAACAGTAATATTGCTAAGGCTCAGCAGTTTAAACTGTTTGCTCAGGCACAGCCGTCCGGTCGTCCGGTTAATGTTTCTCTGCCGCAGGCTCTGGCAGTGGATTACGGCTATATTACGATTAATTATGACAAGGCATGGTTTCAGAAACATGGCAAAGCTGTGCCGCGCTCGCTGGAAGAACTGGCCAGCCCAGCTTATCGCGATTTACTCGTTGTGCCCAGCCCGGCCACTTCCAGTGTGGGACTGGGTTTTCTGCTGGCGAATATTGGCGGCTTAGGAGAGCAGGGCACCTGGCAATGGTGGGCTAAAATGCGCCAAAATGGTGTAAAAGTGACTAAAGGCTGGAGTGAGGCCTATTACACTGAATTTACCTTGAACGGAGGCAGCCGACCGATGGTGGTAAGCTATGCTTCCAGTCCGATAGCGGAAGTTTATTATGGTAAGGGTAAATACAAAACACCGCCAACTGCCGATTTACGCTTTAAAGGGGCAGTGTTCCGTCATATAGAAGGTGCTGCGGTGCTGAATCATGCCAGTCAGCCTGCACTGGCCGCTAAACTGGTGCAATATTTGCAAAGCAATCAGGTACAGAATGCCATTCCGACATCCATGTGGGTTTATCCGGCTGTAAAAGGCGTGTCTTTGCCGCCGGTATATGCTCATGTAAAAATTCCGACTACAGTAACGCAGCCAAGTATGGCTGATATGGCAGCTAAGCAGCAAAGCTGGGTTAAACAATGGGTAAAGGTAGTGCAGCGCTGAACAAATAACCTGTACTGTCGCCATGCGGCTGTTTATTGCGGCCGGAGTAAGAAATAAAAACAGGGCATGGGTATGCCCTGTTTGGTTATACAAATACTGAATCTGAGGTAATCGTCTGGTAAATAAAGATGTAAACGGTATTGGGATGAAAGTTGTCAGTTTCGGGCAAAAATTGCTGCCGGTGCTGTTTTCATTACTGCCGCTGTTTTTTTTGCTGGCTGTGGTGCTGTTACCATTGCAGGCAATGCTGCAACAAACGGATGCAGACAGTTTCCGTATGGTGTGGCAGGACGAATATATGCGTCGCTTACTGGGCTGGACAGCTTCACAGGCTGCTATCAGCAGCGTGCTGACGTTGTTGCTGGGTGTACCGGTAGCATGGACGGTTACCCGTTTGCAGTTTAGCAGCCGAAACTGGGTACTGCGTTTGCTGATGCTGCCGTTTGTAATCCCCACCTTGGTAGCTGGTGTGGGTATTCTGGCATTGTTTGGAGCACAGGGTTTATTGTGGCGCGGCTGGGAAGGTACGCCATGGTTATTGTTATACGGTAATGTATTTTTTAATCTGCCGGTAATGGTACGTGCCGGCTATCAGGGTTTGTGTCAGGTACCGGCAACACGTATGTATGCGGCACAGACACTGGGTGCCGGAACGTGGCAGCGTTTTGTCAGGATTGAAATTCCGCAGATGCTGCCATGGCTGGCCGGTGGTATGTGTCTGGTGTTTTTGTATTGTTTTTCCGGATTTGGTCTGGCTTTATTGCTTGGCGGTGAGCATTACATTACGCTGGAAGTGCAGATTTATCAGCTGATAGCTTATGAGCTGGATATGGCACAGGCGGGCGTGCTGGTGTTGTGGGTACTGGCCACAACTTTTCTGTCCGCTATTATATATGCGGTTCTGAGTAGATATTCGGCTCAGAAGGCAGTGATACAGATGTTGCCGCCGCAATTGCCGACAACCGGGCAGAAAGCCGGACTGGTAATGGCTTTGCTGCTGTTGCTGGGGTGTTGTGCGCTACCGCTGCTGGCTGTGTGCTGGCGTGCTTTGCTGGCTGGCAGTTCATGGCTGGTATTACTGGAAAGTACAACGTGGCAGGCAGTACTGAATACTTTAAGCTTTACTTTAATGGCAATCATGCTGGCATTACTGCTGGGTTTTTTGCATGCTGCGCTGGCAAAGCGGCTGATGTGGGTGCGCAGTCTGACATTTTTACCATTTATGGTATCACCGGTGTGTGTGTCATTCGGGCTGTTGTTGTGTTATCCCGGCTGGACAGCATCATTAAGTATGCTGATATGTACGTATGCGCTGCTGGCTTATCCGTTTATTACTAAGGATGTACTGGCCGCTTGGGACAGTTTGCCTGACAGTTATACACAGGCTGCGCGTACACTCGGTGCCGGCCGCATGCAAGTATTGCTGTATGTTATTGTGCCCCTGTTACGACCGGCTTTGCAGCGCGGGCTGGCGCTGGCTGCGGCTACCTGTATCGGTGAGTTTGCGGCTACGCTGTTTCTGTCGC
Source organism: Snodgrassella sp. M0110 (assembly GCF_016101465.1). Taxonomy (NCBI): domain Bacteria; kingdom Pseudomonadati; phylum Pseudomonadota; class Betaproteobacteria; order Neisseriales; family Neisseriaceae; genus Snodgrassella; species Snodgrassella sp. M0110. Next base: position 47,279 of record NZ_JACFQM010000010.1, read on the forward strand.
GGCCGGAATGGCAGACGTTGACTACATTGATCTATCATTATCTGAGTACCGCCGGACGGGATAATTATGACCGTGCGATGGTGCTGACCTTGCTGCTGATGATGCTGACCATACTGATATTTGCGTTAGTGGAATGGAGTAAGGACAAAAAGGAAACGCATCTATGCTGAGCTGGCAACAAATTAATAAAAAATTTTCCGATAAAGTTGTTGCCGCGGATTTAAGTCTGGAGGTGGCCGACGGTCAGCTGGTAGCGGTACTGGGAGAAAGCGGCAGCGGTAAATCAACTTTGCTGAATATGGCTGCCGGTCTGGTACAACCTGATAGCGGCAATATTTTTATTAACAAAGAAAATATAACTTTTTTATTGCCGGAACAGCGCCGTATCGGGCTGATGTTTCAGGATTATGCTTTATTGCCGCATCTGAATGTGTGGCAAAACGTGGCTTTCGGACTGCGTATGCACGGGGTAAGCAAACCGCAAGCACAACAGCAGGCCATGCAAATGCTTGCCGAGGTAGGGCTGTCTGAAGCAGCTGCCCGGCAGGTAGATGTATTATCCGGCGGAGAGCAGCAACGGGTGGCACTGGCCAGAGCACTTGTTCTGCAACCACAGGCATTGTTGCTGGACGAGCCATTTTCAGCACTGGATACAACATTGCGTGCCAGTTTGCAGCAATTAACTGTGCGTTTATTGCGTCAGCAAAAATGTCCGGCTGTACTGGTTACTCACAGCCCGCTGGAGGCTTTTGCGCTGGCTGATCGTATTTGTCTGCTCAGGCATGGCCGCTGGATACAGCAGGGTACCGCTGTACAATTGCTGGCACGACCGGCTGATGCATGGGCTGCGCGTTTACTGGGTTGTGATAATGTCAGCGATGTTTGTTACATTCCGCAAAACGCTCTGCAATATGATCCTGAAAACGGAACACAGGTACAGGTAACAGAAGTATGTTTAACAGCCAGATCGTATGATGTACAGTTGCTGCATCCGCAATACGGAATATTACGCTGGTGGCTGCCGCTGCATTACGCTGTGCAGACAGGAGATTGGCTGCCATTAACGGTGCAACATCAACAAATTGTTTTCTTTCAGTAATAAAGTGTCTGTTTGGCGGTAAACTGAATTAGTGGAAGAATGCATGCTCATGCCTACAAAAACGGTGCATAGTGGTATAATTGCGCCGATTTTTTTACCAATTATTGCAAGTACACACGGAGAACCTCATGGCTTTAGTTTCTATGCGCCAACTGCTCGACCATGCTGCGGAAAACAGTTATGGCCTGCCGGCGTTTAATGTCAATAATCTTGAACAAATGCGTGCGATTATGGAAGCGGCCGATGAAGTTAACGCTCCGGTGATTGTGCAGGCCAGTGCTGGTGCACGCAAATATGCCGGTGCCCCGTTTTTACGGCACCTTATTCTGGCTGCCATTGAAGAATTTCCGCATATTCCGGTTGTGATGCATCAAGATCATGGTGCATCACCGGAAGTATGTCAGCGTTCAATTCAGCTGGGCTTTTCATCGGTGATGATGGATGGTTCGCTGCTGAGTGATGCCAAAACACCTTCCACTTATGAATACAATGTAGATGTCACTCGCAAAACTGTCTATATGGCACATGCCTGCGGTGTATCAGTAGAGGGTGAAATCGGCTGTCTGGGTAATCTGGAAACCGGAGATGCCGGTGAGGAAGATGGTGTGGGTGCGGCAGGTAAACTCAGCCATGAACAGATGCTCACCAGTGTGGATGAGGCAGCGCGTTTTGTACAGGATACGGGTGTTGATGCTCTGGCCATTGCTATTGGTACCAGCCATGGCGCCTATAAATTTACCCGTAAGCCGACAGGGGAAGTACTGCGTATCGACCGCATCCGTGAAATTCATGAACGTTTACCTAATACCCATCTGGTTATGCATGGTTCCAGCTCAGTACCGCAGGAATGGTTACAGGTGATTAACGAATTTGGCGGCAATATTCCGGAAACGTATGGTGTGCCGGTAGAAGAAATTGTCGAAGGTATTAAATACGGTGTACGCAAGGTTAATATTGATACAGATTTGCGTCTGGCCAGCACAGGTGCTATCCGCCGTTTTCTCGCTACGCATCCGGCAGAATTTGATCCGCGTAAATACTTTACTGAAACCATTAAAGCCATGAAGCAGGTTTGTATTGATCGTTATGTGGCCTTTGGAGCTGCCGGTCATGCTAGTCAGATTAAACCAATTTCTTTGGAAAAAATGGCAAATCGTTACGCAGCCGGCGAGCTGGTACAGATTGTAAAATAAGTATTTTTACATGTAATAATGGACTGTCCGGGAAAGGACAGTCCATTATTGTTTTATATACTGCTTTTTAATTTATCTGCCGGTGTGGCAAGAAAATTGATTCAGACACAGTCTGCTTCACAAAATGGTATGGCAGTCTGAGTAAACCGGCGCTGAAAATACAGTAATCCCTGATTTTCCTGTGAATTAATATTTATGTGCTCAACTGCTACATAAAATACGCTGTGGCTGCCCATATTATGGCTGTCGACAATGTGCCCGTGCAAATGCGCCAGTGCTCCTACTAACTGAGGCTGAGCGGAGTGGTGATGATTTTGCCAGTCGTTTTGCAGAAAACGCTCGGTTACCGGAACTGATGTTATTCCGGCAAAATGTTCCGCAACATCCTGCTGAGATGAAGCCAGAACGTTAACGCATAAACGCCCGTTGGCACGAAGAATCGGTTGAATACGGGCGTTTTGATTAATGCATAATAATAGAGTAGGGGGTGTATCTGTTACCGAGGTTACAGCAGTGAGGGTAATGCCATAGCGGCCTGCTGAACCTTCTGTAGTAATAACATGTACTGCAGCAGCAACTTTTGACATAGCTTCGCGATACAGCAAAGCCATGGCTGAAAGTGGTTGATTCATTTTATTCGGTTTCTGATTCTTCTTTATCTATTGCGATGTTGGTAAATTCTTTCAGCATTGAGCTCAGTTGTTGTAATCTTTCCTGAGAAAAACGCTGTTCCAGTACTTTGTAACGTGCATCTACTGAACGACACAAATCTTCATACAATTTTTCTCCGATTGGGGTCAGCTTGAGAAAAACCCGTCGCTGATCATTGGAAGGTTTGAGACGGACTACATAATTCAGTTTTTCCAGTCTTGTCAGGATGCCGGTCAGGCTTGGACGCAAAATACAGGCCTGTTTAGCTAAATCCTGAAAATCCATGATACCATTTTCTGCCAGTAAACGGGTAATACGCCATTGCTGATCGGTAATGCCAATATCGTTCAGCATCGGGCGAAAATGGGAAAGTAATGCTTCACGAGCCTGAATTAGGCCGATGTTGAGAGACGAATATTTAGACGTATTAACCACCTGATAACTCCAATCTTTACAATATATCCAGCTTGCATGAAAATTAAGCAAAATACGATTTATAAATAAAATCTATAAATCATTTTTTATCAATTTTACATAATATTATTATAAATTTGAATAATTATGTGTAAATAAATTACAAAACAAGTACATTGTATTTAAATAATGGGTTGTTTTAGAATAAAAATTGAATTTTTTACTTATTATTGCAATATTTTTGATAATTATTAAAATACCATCAGCCTGAATGCATATATATATGCTGCCAGTTTATCTAGCTTATACATACATTCTTGGGCTGATGGTTATAGAAAAATGTAAATAATTTAATTATGGTATTTTTGCAACTGTTGTATAATTTTGGTTATTTTATCCTGTAATTGATTCAATTCTGAACGATCTTTTTCTACCAGATGTGCAGGTGCCTTGTCGGTATATCCCGGTTTCGCCAGTTTTGCTTCAATTTTGTCGATATTTTTCTGTAATTTTTCTGCTTCTTTCTGTAAGCGCGCCGTTTCAGCTGCTTTATCTACCTCGACTTTCAGCATCAAGCGCACACCCTGACATACTGCTACCGGAGCATCGTCACTTTCTGGCAAATGGGTTACCTGTCTGGCTTCACTCAGACGTGCCATCAGTGGCAGATATGGAAGAATTTCACCCAGATCGGTATTGCTTTCAACCAATAAAGGTACTTTTACACTCATCGCCAGCCCCATTTCACCACGCAAATTGCGTACTGAATTAACCAGCTCCTGCAAATAATGCATCTGATTTACCGCATCAGCATTATTCAGACTGCTGTCAGCCTGTGGCCATGCGGCCAGCATGATGCTGTCAGTATGTTTTGCGTTAGCCAGTGGTGCAATAGTCTGCCACAGTTCTTCAGTGATAAACGGCATAATCGGATGCAACAGACGCAACACTACTTCCAGAACACGTACCAGTGTGCGCCGCGTTGCGCGTTGCTGTGCTTCATCACTACGTTGCAACTGAGTTTTGGCCAGTTCTACATACCAGTCACAGTATTCATTCCAGATGAATTCATATAAGGTCTGAGCAGCCATATCAAAACGGTAGGTGTCCAGTGCTTCACTCACTGCTGAAATGGTTTGCTGCAAACGGGTCAGCAGCCATTTATCAACAAAGCTGTAACTTAGCGGTAGACTTTCATCCTGCCCGCAATCATGATTTTCAATATTCATCAGCACAAAACGGCTGGCATTCCATAGTTTATTGCAGAAATTACGATAGCCTTCGGCACGTTTGAAATCGAAATTGATACTGCGGCCCAGGCTGGCATAGCTGGCCATAGTGAAGCGCAGAGCATCAGCACCGAATACCGGGATGCCGTCAGGAAACAGTTTTTGTGTCGCTTTGATTACCTGCGGCGCTTTTTCCGGGCGGCGCAAACCGGTAGTACGTTTAACCAGCAGGTTTTCCAGATCGATACCGTCAATCAAATCCACCGGGTCAATGACATTACCTTCAGATTTGGACATCTTCTTACCTTCATGGTCACGCACCATGCCATGAATATATACATCATGAAAAGGTACTTTGCCGGTGAAGTGGGTAGTCATCATAATCATGCGTGCTACCCAGAAGAAAATAATTTCATAACCGGTTACCAATACCTGAGAGGGTAGGAATGCCTGCAACTCCGGTGTTTTTTCCGGCCAGCCAAGCGTAGAAAATGGCACCAGAGCTGAAGAAAACCAAGTGTCCAGTACATCTTCGTCACGGGTCAGAACCGCATCTTCACCCGCCTGTGCCTGTGCTTCGGCTTCATTACGTGCTACATAAACACGGCCGTTCTGGTCGTACCATGCCGGAATCTGGTGACCCCACCACAACTGGCGGGAGATACACCAGTCCTGAATATTGTTCATCCACTGGTTATAAGTATTAACCCAGTTTTCCGGAATAAAGCGTACTTGTCCACTTTCCACTGCATGAATACATTTTTCAGTCAGGGTTTTACCTTTAAACTCTGATTCCGGTTCGGGATTGGCAACATTATTATCAGCACTGCGGGTCATAGCCACAAACCACTGACTGGTCAGCATTGGTTCGATTACACTGCCGGTACGGTCACCTTTAGGTGTCATCAGTTTGTGTTCTTCCACTTTTACCAGCAAACCCTGAGCTTCAAGGTCTGCGATCATCTGTTTGCGTGCAGCAAAACGATCCAGTCCGGCATATTGTGCCGGTAACGTAATACCAGCCTGAGTCTGACCCTGAAAATCAAATACTTCTGCCTGCGGTAGTATTCTGGCATCCAGACTAAGCACATTAATCAGTGCAGTCTGATGACGTTTACCCACTTCATAGTCATTAAAATCGTGAGCCGGTGTGATTTTAACGCAGCCGGTACCAAAATCTTTATCTACATACTCATCAGCAATCACCGGAATAGTGCGACCGGATAACGGCAGCACCAACTGTTTTCCGATGAAATCGGCATAACGTTCATCATCGGGATGTACCGCTACGGCTACGTCGCCCAGTAAAGTTTCCGGACGGGTAGTGGCAACAATCAAAGCATTATCCGGATCATCGGCCAGCGGATAACGGATATGCCACATATGGCCGTTTTCTTCGATATTTTCCACTTCCAGATCTGATACAGCTGTACCCAGTACCGGATCCCAGTTTACCAGCCGTTTACCGCGATAAATCAGACCCTGTTCAAACAGGCGTACAAATACTTCGCTAACCACTTCGGCACGTACATCGTCCATTGTGAAATATTCACGGCTCCAGTCTACAGAGCAGCCGACACGGCGCATCTGTTCGGTAATGGTGCCGCCAGAGAATTTTTTCCAGTCCCAGATTTTGGCAATAAATGCTTCCCGGCCTAAATCATGGCGGGTAATGTTTTCTACTGCCAACTGGCGTTCCACCACAATCTGCGTAGCAATACCGGCATGGTCAGAACCGGGAATCCAGCACACATTTTCACCTTTCATGCGGTGATAACGGGTAAGGCCATCCATAATAGTCTGGTTAAATGCATGCCCCATATGCAGGGTACCGGTTACATTAGGTGGTGGCAGCTGAATAGCGAAAGAAGATTTGCTTAAATCCAGTGACGGTGCAAAATAGCCGCGTTGTTCCCATTGCTGATATAAACGGGTTTCGATTTCACTCGGAGAATATTGGGTGTTTAACATAGTTATGAATTGGAAAAAAATCAAAAAATAAGATTCTGATTATAACCCATGCGCTGAGGCATGGTTTAAGACGATGCGCTTTTGTCAGAATCCGGATATCAAAGCAAACGGTCTTATTTTCAAAATACAGGTTAAGTCGAATAAACGATTAATTATTAAGCGAATGCCATATATGAAAATTATCAGTACAGGCGGATAATTAACTAATAAATGTATATTTCTGCTGCTTTATCTGTTTATTATCTGTGTAAGTGGAGTAAAACTAGTGCAGAATCCCAATCAATTATCCCCCGGTATGCGTAGAATACAGGGGGAAGTAATTAAAAGTGGATTAATTCAGTAGCAGTGATTACTAGCAGACATTAGCGGAAGTAGTCATGTCTGTTGCTGCCATCGAAAGCACCCGGTTTTCAGACAACACTTCTTAAAAGCTGCGGCCGGAGTTGCATGGACAGGGATCATTGCGCCCCAGCTTTTCATGCAGAACTTTGTCACCATGAACAGTTCTTATCAGTCCGCGTTTAACGTTGGTTTCTGACGGAAAACCTCTGCGGCGTTTGCTGGTTGGCTCAAAAAAAGCCTTTATCATTAAATTTGCGCATTATCGTGTACTCCTTTTTAAGATAATGTAATTAAACAGCAATCATAAATTGCTCGGAATATTTTACTGTAAAAATATAAGATTATCCATACAGGATACTTGTTATAAGCTATTTTTCAGGGAAATAGCAGAAAATAAAAAGCTGCCTGAATATGAATTCAGGCAGCGTATTGAAGACTTGGATTATTGCGGTAATATACCTTTCATGCCTTTGGCTAGACGCATCAGTTTGCCCATACCACCCTTAGTAAACGATTTCATCATTTTTTGCGACTGTTCAAATTGTTTGAGCATTTTATTTACTTCCTGAACAGTAACACCGGAACCATTGGCAATGCGGCGTTTACGGCTGGCTTTAATCAGCATCGGATTGGCGCGTTCTTTGGCTGTCATCGAGTTAATGATAGCCTCCACCTGTCCCATGGCTTTTTCTGCTGTACCTTCCGGCACCTGTTTGGCCATTTGCCCCATATCGCCAGGCAGCTTCGCCATAATGGATTCAATCCCACCCATTTTACGCATCTGCTGAATTTGTGCTTTGAAGTCATTCAGGTCAAAACCTTTGCCTTTATGCAGTTTTTTTGCCATCTGCTGCGCGGTTTTTTCATCAATGCCTTTTTGCACATCTTCAATCAGTGAAAGTACATCCCCCATACCGAGAATGCGTGAAGCCAGACGATCCGGATAAAACGGTTCCAGACCGTTGATTTTTTCACCTACACCAATAAACTTAATCGGTTTGCCGGTTACATGGCGTACAGACAAAGCGGCGCCGCCACGGGCATCACCATCCATTTTGGTTAGTACCACACCAGTCAGAGGCAGCGTATCATTAAAAGCCTGTGCCGTATTTACGGCATCCTGACCCTGCATGGCGTCTACTACAAACAGAGTTTCTACCGGATTAATCGCTGCATGTATCTGCCGGATTTCATCCATCATTTTCTGGTCAATAGCTAGCCGGCCGGCAGTATCCACCATCAGTACATCATAAAAATGTTTTTTGGCATGATCCAGAGCATTCAATGCAATGGTCACCGGCTGTTCACCTTCGTGTGAGGGGAAAAAGTCCACTTCAACCTGCTGTGCCAGTAGTTTTAACTGCTCAATTGCCGCCGGACGGTATACGTCGGCAGAAACCACCAGCACCTTTTTCTTCTGCTCATTTTTCAGCAGCCGGGCCAGTTTGCCTACCGTGGTGGTTTTACCTGCACCCTGCAAACCTGCCATCAGAACCACGGCTGGTGGAACTGCAGCCAGATTCAGACTGCTGTTTTGTGTGCCCATCAGTTCGGTAAGAGCATCGTTTACCACACCAATAAAAGCCTGTCCGGGCGTAAGACTGCCAATAACATCATGACCTACTGCACGTTCTTTTACCGAAGCCATAAACGTTTTTACAACTGGCAGGGCAACGTCTGCTTCGAGTAATGCCATACGCACTTCACGCAGAGCATCTTTGATATTGTCTTCACTTAAACGCGCCTGTCCGCGCAGAGTTTTCGCGATTTTACTAAAGCGATCTGATAGATTGTCTAACATCGAAACCATCTCCGGCTAATTGTAAGCGGTTTGTATATATCTGGTGAAAGTTGCCTGTTTTCAGCTAACTCACAGAGTAAGTGGGTATGATAAGTAGTGATTTGGTTATAAAATGGCAACCCGTTGCTATGCCTGCCCGAATTATGGGCAGGCATAGCAATAATCAATACCTATTTTACACTATCCGCGCTAATTTTTGGCGCGCTATTGCTGCGGAAAAATCATGAGCTTATTGCTGCTGGTGCTTATTCTTGCTTATGCCGTGCTTTCTGTACTGGCATGGCGGTTCTGGCAACGTCATACTGATGTGCCTTACCCGCTGCGGGGTGAGCAGTCACTGTTACTGCTGATATTGTTGCTGCATACCTTTGTCGTATGGCAGCCAATGATACAGCAACAAGTGCTGCTGGTAGGGTTTGGTCAGGCACTCGATCTGATTACCTGGTTAATAGTACTGCTGTATTGGGTAGGCAGTTTTCGCTATCGCCTGCAGGGATTGCAGCTGGCACTGTTTCCTTGTTCGGCACTCGTGCTGTTGATTGCCTTACTGCTGCCCGGACAGGCTATTGCTTATCCGATGCACAATACAGCATTCATGATACATGTTTTGTCGGCATTGCTGGCTTATGCCCTTTTTGGCATTACAACCCTGCTGGCTGTGCTCATGCTGGTACGCAATCATTATCTGCACCGGCGTAAAACTGTTCCGCAGCAATCATTCCTGCCGCCTTTGCTGGCTATTGAAAAATTAATGTTTCAGGGCCTGCAGGCGGGTTTTGTGCTGCTGACTATAGCGGCTGTCAGCGGCACAGTATTTTCCGAAGCTGTATTTGGTGAGCCGGCACGTTTTAACCACAAAACGGTATTCGGCGTGCTGTCATGGATAATCTATCTGGTTATCCTGCTCAGACATCATATGCAGGCATGGCGCGGGAAAAAAGTGGCATGGTGGGTTATTGTGTCATTTGTCAGCCTGATGCTGGCTTATTTTGGCAGCAAATTTGTGCTGGAAATTTTGTTTTAATCTTTTTTGTAACTAGTTTCACCCTGATTTGTAACCATAGGATATTTGAATGAGTGACTTGCAATCGTCAGTTGACAGCTCGAAGCAGAGCGCAGCTGAACAGCGTTTAGCCACACCTGAAGGACGACGGGAATTTGTTAGAGCAACACTTTCCTGCTGGCTCGGAACCACCATGGAGTATGTGGATTTTGCTTTATACGGTCTGGCCGCAGGGCTGGTATTCGGAGATGTATTTTTTCCGGGAAAAACGTACACAATTTCTCTTCTGTACAGTTTTGCCACTTATTCAGTCGGTTTTGTTGCCCGCCCGATTGGTGCCATATTTTTTGGCCGTCTTGGCGACCTTAAAGGACGTAAATTTGTACTGGTAACTACTATTGCTCTGATGGGCATTTCCACCACACTGATTGGTTTTATTCCTAGCTATGCCACTATCGGGATATGGGCACCAGTTCTTCTAGTTTTACTGCGTTTTATGCAGGGTTTCGGAGCCGGTGCCGAACTTTCCGGCGCTACAGTAGTGCTGGGAGAATATGCACCACCCAAACACCGCGGTCTGATTGCTTCCATTATCGGTATTGGTTCCAACAGCGGTACACTGGTCGCTTCGTCTGTCTGGCTGCTGGTGTTAATGCTGGATAAAGAAGATGTAGCCAGCTGGGGTTGGCGGATACCATTTATTCTCAGTGCACTGATTGCTCTTGCCGCTACTCTTATTCGCCGCCATTTACGGGAAACTCCGGTATTCGAGCAGGAACAAAATGAAGTTAAACAGTCCCGGGTGCAAAAAACTGAAATATCAGCTTCACAAACTACGGTGACAGCTGAAAAAACTTCCTTTCTGGCACGTAATAAAGCATTTTTTGTTATGCTGGGCTTACGTATTGGTGAAAATGGCCCATCTTACCTGGCGCAGACATTTGTTATCGGCTATGTAGTCAAATCTCTAAAAATGAATGAAAACGTTGCGACTTCTGCGGTATTTGTTGCGTCTTTGTTAGGCTTTTTTGTGATTCCGTTTGCCGGCTGGTTATCCGACCGGTTTGGCCGTCGTATTGTTTACCGCTGGTTCTGTTTTCTGCTGATGCTGTATGCTGTTCCGGCTTATATGTTTCTGGAAACACGAGATCCTTTTATCGTAGCCAGTATTATTGTTATTGGTATGTGTCTGGCGTCACTGGGTATTTTCGGTGTACAGGCAGCCTATGGGGTAGAACTGTTCGGGGTGCGTAATCGTTACTCTAAAATGGCTCTGGCCAAAGAGCTCGGAGGTATCATGTCAGGTGGTATTGCGCCATTAGTTGCCACAGCATTGCTGGATCATTACAAGATATGGTGGCCGATTGCAATTTATTTTGCAGCAATGGCAGGCATTGGCTTTATAACTACATTCTATGCTCCGGAAACTCGCGGACGCGACCTGAATGCAGTAGAAGACGCTATTTAACTGCTTTAACAAATTGATAGAATCACCAATAACGGAGTCAGTTACTGACTCCGTTATGATTGAAGCACAGGTAAATATTTATGAAGCGTATCGTAATTGACTGTGATCCCGGTAATGGTATTGCAGGCGCGAATGTAGATGACGGGCTGGCACTGGCACTGGCACTGGCTGCAGATTCAATTAAACTGGAATTGATTACCATTGTAGCCGGTAATACACCACGGGATACCGGTTTTCAGGTAGCGCACCAATTAATGCAGGAATTGAATCAAAGCATCCCGGTAGTAAAAGGAGCTGCTCAGGCATTACTTGAACCGGCTGCCCCATGGCGTGAACAACTGGATAATAATGTACGCAAACAGGGATTATTGTCTTTATGGGACAATCTGCCACCGCTGCCGCCATTAAATGATCACAGTGCGCCACATGCAGCTCAGGCAATTGGTGAACTGGTGTGTAATAACCCCGGTGAAATTACCGTGGTGGCTATTGGTCCGTTAACCAATATTGCCCATACCATCCAGCTTTATCCTGATTTTGCCCGGTCTGTTGCTGAAATTGTCATCATGGGTGGTGTATTTCAGCTAGACAGCTATCTTAAGGACACCAACTTCGCTGTTGACCCTGAAGCAGCCAAAATTGTTATCGAAAGTGGAGCCAATATTACCCTTGCACCGCTGGACGTAACTACACAGACACTGCTCACCCATCAGGATCTGGATAAACTTCAGAGCTTTGCCAATCCGCTTGCAGATTTTATTGTCCGTACATCACGTCCGTGGATGGACTATTCTATTCAAACACGTCAGCTGGACGGTTGCTGGATTCATGATGTATTGTGTGTCGCCAAGCTGATTGATGAAAGCATTGTTACCAGCTCACCTTATATTGTTGATGTATCCACTGCGCGCGACTGTACCCGTGCCAGCAGCCGTCGCTGGAAAGAGGGTGCACTCAGACTGACTGTCGGTATGCCCCCAGTCAGTCATCAGCCTGTTAATGTAATGGAGCAGGTAGATAATCAGCGTTTACTTGAAATTATATTTAATGCATTAGGTCAGTATCGCTGCTAGAAAATATTAGAATATCTTACAGTAATAACAAAAATCTGTTCTAAATACCGCTATAATAAATATTTATGGTTTTAATAACCATCATGATAACGATAATCCGCATCAAAATATTGCATTTGTTTATTTCAGTGTTAGGATAGGCACGCAATACAAGAGAAATCAGCAGGTTTACCATGTATAAATTAATTATCAATATTTCTCTTCCTGTTTTGTGGCAACAACAAAACAGGAGAGCATAATGTTAGCCAAAATCAGTCAGAAATTACCTGAATTATCTTCAGCGGAACGCCGGGTGGCTGAATGTGTACTGGCGCAGACCAAGTGGTTCGTACACGCAGCTGTAGCCACTATTGCCAAAGAGGCACGCGTCAGCCAGCCTACGGTTATCCGTTTTTGCCGTACCATGGGCTATAGCGGGTTACCTGAATTTAAACTCAATCTTTCCGCCAGTATCGGCCATGACGGTATGCCGTATGTTCATGAAGAGCTTAACAGCACCGATTCTATGCAGGATGTGCTGAATAAAGTTATAGCCAGTACCGCAGCCACGGTGCTTGGCAGCCGTAAATCCCTTAATGCGGCTGACTTGGAAACCGCAGTCAGGCTGATGGCCAAGGCTCGCCGTATAGAATTCTATGGGGCAGGCAATTCAGGTATTGTTGCAATGGATGCTCAGCACAAACTTTTCCGTTTTGGTTTGTCTACAGTTGCTTATACTGATAGTCACGTACAACTGATGGCTGCTGCCGTATTGTCACCACAAGATGTGCTGGTTGTTATTTCGCATTCAGGTTCTTCACGAGATTTACTTGATGCAATTAAAATTGCCAGGGGTAACGGTGCAAAAGTAATCGCTCTTACCCGTGCCGGATCACCCGTCGCACAAGCCTGTGACTGTGTCATTAGTGTTGTTACCCCTGAAGACAGCGAAAAATATACCCCGATGATTTCCCGTCTGCTGCAGCTGATGGTAGTTGATATGCTGACTATCGGCCTGGCCTTGCATCTGGGCGAAAATGTAAGCGAAATGCTGGCAAAAACCAAGGCAGGGGTTAAGCTGAAATTTTTACAAAATTAATTTCAGCAGAAAAACAGCTTTTGGTATGATTTACTATCAGCCAATATGATTACCTGGATAAAGTTTCTGCCGGTTGTCAGCGGGTTTCATTGCCCCCTCAGGCACGGTATTTATCTTAAATTATTACAACGAAATGAGCGCTAGTGAGTAACAAAACCCGTCAAATTAAACGTCAGACCGAACAGCAGAAAAACGTTAAAACTTCAGGAGTGGCTACGCAGCAGAAAAGAGGCTCTGCCATCCTGGTAGGCATTATTGCTATTTGTCTGCTTGCCGGAGGACTGTATATCGGCGGCTGGTTTAATCTGGTTACGCCGGCACAGATTCAGCAGTGTGAAACGGCAGTCAGACAAACATTTCCACAGGCTGCTGATCAGAATGTCTTGCTGCCCAAATGTAATAATCGCCATATGATTGAAGGCATGAGCAGCCCGGGCAGCCAGAAACTGAGTTCTAAACAGATACTGGACAGTCTGGATGTGGGCAAAACTGTTGATTTAGTTTCCATGTTTATCGGTGGTGCGCTGATTGGTGCGGCTATTGCTGCATTTGCTGCCAGCTACCGTATTTTCCAGCGCAAGCTTGGTAAAAATACTGATTGATTTAAAAGCGTACTTTACAGCCTCATTCTATAAATACTGGTTAATCAATGTATATGCAGTATAATTAATCATTATTTACTTAAGATATGGTTTGTACATGAATAAAAAAACTATCCGTTTATTGCTGGCTCTGGTGTGCAGTTTATTCTTCAGTCTGAATGTCTATGCCCAGAAATCCTTTAAACCGCAAAATGGTGATCTTATTTTTCTGGAAAAGTGTGATGGCGGTATGAATAGTGCCATTAAGGCCGCTACCAGTGGTCTGGCCGGATATAATTTTACTCATGTCGGAATTGTCTGGCAGAAAACCCCAAATCAGTTTTTTGTTATTGAAGCCACTACTCCTGAAGTCCGCATCACATCCCTGAAAACATATCTGCATCCCAAAAAACAGTGTCAGCCGCGAGCAGTAGTGGGCAGATTGAAAGCACCTTATCAGGCACTGATTCCTTCTGCTTTGATTTATGCACAGCAAAAAGTAGGTAAAAAATACGATGATGCCTTTGATATCACTAACGATCAGTATTACTGTTCTGAGCTGATTTATCAGATATTCAAGGAAGCCAATAACGGGCAGGAAGTATTCCCTTTACGCGCAATGACCTTTAAGTCTAAAGATACTGGTGAATTTCCTGATTACTGGGTAAAGCATTTCCAGAAAATGGGTATTCCGATACCTGAGGGTCAGCCCGGAAATAATCCGGGCGATATGTCCCGCTCTGATTTAATTGATATTGTTCATTATTATTAGTCATTAACCAACAGACCGGCATTAATTATGCTGGTCTGTTTCATTATAGAAACTAAACTTTATCCGGCACATACCAAATTAACCAATCGCTAATCATGAGTCAGATAAACGGATTAATACAGATATCCGTACTATTCCTGAATAATGAAAATTAATAGCATCAAAAATTTTATACCGAGTTAGCTGTCTTATATTTATGATTAGCAAAATGACATATGTATTTTTAAAGACAGAAATTTATATATTAATTCAGCATCATTCTATTAATAGAATAGAAAAGCGAATAGATAAAATAATCCAATTGTAATTAACTTGCATAAAAAATTCAGAAGTAGATTATTATTAGCGCATAAAATTATTTATTTGTATCGAGTCCGTCCGCTTAAGCTGTATTTCATTATCAATATTGGTATTTTATGTTTACGTTGTGTAAATATCCTTTTTATAATACACAACACTAAAATTACACCGGAAAGCACTAAACAGTGTCATCGTCTGCCGTATTACAACCAAAACAGGAATTTAAGAGAGGGTTGATTACCGCTTTGCCGGTTATGCTGAGTTTTATTCCGTTTTCACTGGTTTTAGGTGCGCAGGCAATTCAAAAAGGAATGAGTACCGGTGAAATTTCACTGCTTACTGCGGTAAACTTTGCCGGTGGTTCCGAATTTGTAGCGGTTAATCTGTGGACTTCACCCCCGCATTTAATCTTGATTGCTTTAATGACACTACTGGTAAACAGTCGCCATATTCTGATGAGTGCAGCACTGACACCTTATCTAAAAGATCTGCCCAGACGAAAAGTATTATCTGCGTTGTTTTTAATGTGTGACGAAAGCTGGGCACTGGCATTTACTGATGCGAAAAACTCACCAAAGCAGAAATTCAGCTATTATTTTTATCTTGGTGCCGGCATAGGTCTGTATGTCGTCTGGGTCGGATTCACAACTGTGGGTGCACTTATCGGGCCGGTAATTGGCGATGTTACTCATTACGGCTTTGATATGGCCTTTGTGGCAGTGTTTCTGGTTTTACTCAAAGGAATGTGGAAAGGTTTTACTGCAGCTATTCCATGGCTGGTGAGCCTGCTGGCGGCGATTGCTGGCTATCTTTTCCTGCCTGGTGCATGGTATGTATTACTGGGTACAATAGCAGGCTTAACTGTAGCTTTTATCATGGCAGCGTATGATTGATTTATCAGCTTTACTCACTATTCTGGCCATGGCGGTAGTTACTTACATCACCCGAATCAGTGGTTATCTGTTATTACGCAAGCGTAAGCTTAGTCCGCGCCTGGCCAAAGTCCTTGAATCCATCCCCGGCTGTGTCCTGATTGCCGTAATCGCTCCTGCCTTTGCCACAACCAATCCGGCTAATCTTTTGTCCGTTATCATCACGATATTACTGGCGTGGCGATTTTCACTGTTACCAACAGTGGTGTTCAGTATCGCTATTACGGCTTTTTTGCGTCACTATCTGCTCAGCTAAATACCGCATATTCCTGACCCAATAACAGTAATAATTTATAAAAATATATTAAAAACAGTCTGTTTAATAGAACAAATCTGGCATTTTCATAGAAATAAAAAAATCAATTCCTGTAAGGAAATACTGTGTAACAACGACTTCAAACCGGCGTAATTATCATCAATTCCGATTTATTTTGTTTGTTATGTTCTGTTTTTTAAGAAAATAAAATTTATTAATATCTTTAATGAATAATTTTTGTACTGATAAACAGGGCTGGGTAGACTTAAATTTTTCCGCTAGTATATCAATGTATGTTGGAGTTAATTTATTAATTTAATTGCATAATGATAAAGGAAAGAACATGAATAATACATTAATAGAAGCCATTGAAAAACGTCGTACCCAGTATGCACTCGGCAGGAATATTATTCAGGCACAAGAAGAAATAACTGCTTTAATAGAAGAAGCCATTAAACTGTCTCCGTCAGCTTTTAATTCGCAAAGTTCACGTGCTGTAATCCTGTTTGGTCAGCAAAGTGAAAAATTCTGGCATATTGTCATGAATGAATTGCGTATCAGAGTACCTGCAGACAAATTTGACTCCACAGAAGCCAAAATTAAGAGTTTTGCGGCTGGTATCGGTACCATATTATTTTATGAAGATCAGCAAATCATCGCCAGCCTGCAACAGCAATATCCCAACTATGCTGAGCAGTTTCCTGTCTGGTCGGAACAGGGAAGCGGTATTGCCCAGTTTGCAGTCTGGTCTGCTCTGGCGAATGCCGGCATCGGCGCCAGCCTGCAACACTATAACCCTTTGCCGGATGCGGCAGCTGCTAAAGAATGGCAGATACCGGAAAGCTGGAAGCTGCGTGCCATGATGCCTTTTGGTTCCAATGAAGCACCTTTCCCTGAAAAAAGCTTTATTGATGATACGGAACGATTTAAAGTATTTTACTGAATCAGATAATCAGATATCATTTATAAAATAAATTCTGTAATATCACCGGCCGGATTAGAATTTCTGAGATCCGGTCAAATTTTTAGCTTTTTTCCGAGCAGAATCATTCTTGAATATAATTCTGATATTTACTGTAGCTTTACAGTAATCCAAGTTTATCAAAAATAGATAATATTGGTTACAGATATTAATAACAGGAAGATATAAAAGCCTGTGGTATTAGATATTTAAGAGAATGAGATCTGGATTTAAGTATCCTGTGGTAGTTAATATAATATTATATAAGGGAAGAGAAAGACAAATATGAGATGGATTTGGAAACATAAAATATTTAGTGTATTTATACTTTTATCATTGTCTATTTCAGGTTAAGCAATATGGTTTATATTTATATTTACCGGCAGAATTGATGATCAGTATGGAACATATATATTTAAATATGATTATTATGGAGACTCTGGTATCGAATATGAACTTCATCATACTAGTAATAAGCATAACTACCATGCACTTGTACCTAATTATGTGAAAAAAGGGGACAGTATATTTTTTACCTATATAAACGGTACTTTCGATGAAGGATTCTGTTATTATGAGAGAAAAATATATTTAGGAAAAATTGATTTAAAAACTAATAAATTAGAAAATAATATAAACATTAATTTATATTTTTATAAGTATTCTTATTAATATAATTATAATTAAATTATTTTAATATTCTAATGAAATAATACTTTGTTTTACACAAAATTGGCGGGGATTACCTGTCAATTGTTTATTAACAAGTGAATTGAGATTATTATCGACTAGATACCTTCAACCATTCTTTAATGAAGCGCCATATACCCCAACAAAAATTTATAATCAAAAATGAAAGGAAAGATGAAGTCAAAAAGAGTATCAAACCATCTGTTATAGTAATAGGCCCCTTGTTAAATATTAAGAGAAATGCAAACATAACAATATTTAAAATAATAAAAGAAGTCCAATATAGTTTCCTTTTAAAAGTATCTTTTGACCATCCTAATTCTATAAAACCTCTACAAAATTCTTGAATGATATTTCCTGCAATGTGAGCAATAAATTCGCCTGGCATATAATAAACTTATAATATATAAAAGGATTATAATAAATAATTTCGCGGTATATAGCAATATTATAAGGATAGTAGTAATTTCGGAATTAGGATTAAGAATAAATATATTAGAATATAACATTGCTTATCTTCCTAATTTTCAAAGTATAATTGGTTAACAAAGTTTAAACATAAAACAAGAATAAGCTATCAATCTCCGAAAAATATATTTACAGGAAAAGAACTCGATCAATATGGTGCTAAAAGGTTTAACAAATATTTATTGTTACCGGTGCCGGACGATGCAGACCTTTTAACATGTATTATTCATTATCGGTTTATATAGTCTTGCTTAGGATATGATAAAAAATTATCCAAAAATTTATTTTGTCAGCTGGGTAATTCAAATTGTATTATCATATATTTAATAATGATTAAATTTAATCATTTATTAAAACTATTAAATTTGATAGGAGCAGGTTTATCCTCCCCAACTATCAGCATAGGCGGGATAGCAACAGCCACAGCCAGCCCTGTAGTTTTATACCAGATAGGACATTTGAAAGATAGTTTTGGCAGAAGTATAGACGCTAATAGTAATTAGCCAGTTAAAAAGAAAAATATAAATCCTTATTATTTAGATTATAAGAAAAAAAGATTTGAAGGTACAATGCAAAATAAAAACAATATAAACCTATCAATCCCGATTCTGGTAAGGTCAACTAAACTTCAGAAAGGAGTGCATTATCATGAAACACCACATTAAAATTATATTCCTGTTAAGTATGTGTTTGTGCTTGGAGGGTTGTATGGAGGCAGCTATAAGATTCTGGAATGGTCCGGGCTGGATATCAGCAGCACATAAGAAAGCTAGTAAGGAATGTTTTGATGAGCTTCAATTAACTTTGCCTGACCCACATTACCCACCGGGTTCTGAAGCAAGTAATGAATGGCTTAGTAAAGTTTATACACCTGCATCAATAGAATGTATGAAGAGAAAAGGTTTTTAAAAATTGTTGAGTACCATATTAGAATTATATTCCTGATAGATATGAATATGTGCTTGGATAATTGAATGGACTCAGCTATAAGTTTCTAAAACGCCTCTAGCTGAACATTAGCAGCATATGATGAAGCTAAAAATGAGTGGTTGACTAACGTTTGTACACCTGCATCAATAGCATGAATAAGAAGAAAAGTTTATTAGTCTCAGACAATTTTTAAATAGACAAAATGGAGTATAAAGTGGCAAGTAATATTAAGAAATTTAGCTTAGTTGGATTTGTTATATTATGTGGATGCAGTACAGATACTTTACGGTTTGAGATAAAGAGTAGAAAACAAATAATTCATGTATTCGCATAGCAGTGATTACAGAAAAGCACCGGATGAATTTTTGAAAGATAGTTATGGTAGAAATATAGATAAGAATGGTAATTTAACAGGTAATATTGAAGTTGATAATCCTTATTGTGAAGATTTTAGAGAAAAGTGGATTAAGGGTCCAAACTATAATAAAAACAATATGAACCCATCAATACCGATTCTGGTAAGGCCAACTAAACCTCAGGAAGGAGTGCATTATCATGAAACACCGCATTAAAATTGTATTTTTGTTAAGCGTATGTTTGTGCTTGGAGGGTTGTATGGAGGCAGCTATAAGATTCTGGAATGGTCCGGGTTGGTCATCACCAGCATATAAGAAAGCTGATCAGGAATGTTTTGATGAGCTTCAATTAACTGTGCCTAAACCTAATGTCCCCTTGTATTCTGAAGCATATACTGAATGGCTTATTAACGTTTATACACCAGCAAGAATAGAATGTATGAAGAGAAAAGGTTTTTAAATTAAGTTTCTATAATGGTTCAAGCAGGACATTAACAGCTTATGATTTTGTAATCTGATAAATTAGCCTAGAGCTGAATTTTATAATAGTAATATTAAAAGAGTGAACACAGGGCTGTATCGATATCTAAAAGATGATTTTTGCATACTAGTGCAACTGAAATAAAAGAAACTAGCCTATTCTGGTAAGGCAAACTAAACCTAAGGAAGGAATGCATTATCATGAAACACCGCATTAAAATTATATTTTTGTTAAGTGTATGTTTGTGCTTGGAAGGTTGCATGGAAGCAGCTATAAGATTCTGGAATGGTCCGGGCTGGTCATCACCAGCAAGAAATAAAGCTCATCATGAATGTTTTGAAGAGCTTGAATTAACTTTGCCTGACCCAAATGACCCCCAGGGTTCTGAAGCAAGGAATGAATGGATGGCTAACGTTTATGGACCTGCAAGAATAGAATGTATGAAGAGAAAAGGTTTTTAAAAATTGTTGAGTATCATATTAGAATTAAGTTTCTGATAGATATGAATTTGTGCT
>NZ_JACFQM010000011.1:0-55595 GCF_016101465.1 Snodgrassella sp. M0110
ATTGCTGCTGCTTATTTAATGTTAGAGAGTAGCTGCCTGTTTTACGGATAGAGGGCAGGACTTCACTAGTTACCCATTTTTTAAACTGTTTAGCCTCAGTTTTTTCACTCCCTAAAATTAACGCATACATACCACTTTCATTGACGTAGGATACTTTTTGATTCCCGCCTTTTGTAGGGGTGTCCAATTTCTGGACGTCCTCTTTATCCACATGGCTCGCAAGTGCTTGTCGTGGGTTTTTATACCCTAATGCTATAGCCAATTCAGTAGTTCTGAAAAATATTTCAGATTCTATAATAACAGCATGAATTTTAGTATTATGAAACGTATAAGAGATAAGATTAGACATTTAAGTCTCCTAGTTTGTTTTAAATCCATGTGTTCAGCATGGGGTGTCGGGTGCTTGAACACTGCAAACTAGAACAGCCTGTAACTTTTCCTAACGGTGTTGTATGGTTACACGCCACCCGACATAAAACTGGAGACATAAAAAATCCGCTTAGCTATCGGGTGCGGTTTCCGCTAGTTTGTAAGTGTGTTCAGCACTTACATTTATAGTAAATCCTTTTTTTTTCATTTTCAAGTCCAAAACAAAAAAACCAGCTAAAAGCTGGCTATGTCTTATCCGTATTGTTTAAAATGGAATATCGTCATCAATATCATCTACAAGAACAGTAGCTGAATCATCCATAACAATAGTAACTAACTTATTGTTTTTTTTTAATTTGTAAATACTTTTTATTTATTATTTATTTTTATTAAAATATATCCATCTTCATAAGTTTTAATTTCAAAAATACCCAAATCTCGTGGTTCTGTATTGGTTATACTTTCACCCCTACACAAACCCGCTTGCCCGGATTCTTTAATTTGTAATTGTATATGTGTTTCATCAATTTTTTTAAAGGTACCTTCCGAATAATAAGAACAATCGTTACCACATTCAGACGTGGTCGTTGAATAGAAAGTACCATCAGCCTTAAGATATAAAATTGGAACAAAAGAACCCTCTATTTTATCTTTAATTATCATATATGAATCATCTTGATCATTTATAACGTTACTAATTCCCCGAGTGCCATCGCCATATTCCCAAAAATTACTTATTTCACTTTGTGCGAAACAGGTAATTGGAAACAATAATAAAAAAAGGATTTTTTTCATAGCTATTTTCTTTTCACAATAATAAAACTTATATATTTATAATATTACATTTACATTTCTTGGAGTATACAAAAATACCTTTAAATATTTCAATATTTAAAAGGTTTAATATTTTTTGATTTTGATCAACTTAATTTTTCCCAATCAAAACGGGATATCGTCATCAATATCATCTATTGGTGCAGTTGTAGATTCATGTTGAGGTGGTTGCCGGCGTGGTGCCGCTGGCGGTGGGTTCGATGCTGTAGATGGTGCAGTGTTATTATTACCAGAATCAGAACCATCATTACGATTGCCCAGCATTTTCATTTCATTGCCGATAATATTGTATACCATGCGTTCGATACCATCTTTATCGGTATATTTACGGCTCTGTATTTTTCCCTCAATAAACACTTGGCTACCTTTTCTCAGGTACTGGTTAGCTATTTCTCCCAGTTTGCCGTACAGGGATACGTTATGCCACTCTGTACGTGTCTGGCGTTCTCCATTACGGTCACGCCACTGTTCGTCAGTAGCCAGAGAGAAATTCGTTATAGCTTCGCCATTGGGTATATATCGTGTTTCAGGGTCGCGCCCAAGGCGACCAACTAGAATTACCTTGTTAACTGACATTTATGCCTCCATAACAATATCCAGCTCATCAATTTGTTCATCAAGTTCATGCAAAAATTTTTGAACTTCTTCTTCAATCTCTTTAATTCGTTCATCATCACGATTGATGCGCACCATCTGAAAAGATAAATGTTCCGGAACCCTGTCATCATATGAAACAAAATCACACCATTTCCGGCCTGTACAAGCCATTTGCCAGAGCATTTGTAATAAATATTCAGGTTTGGGTTTTTTAGTACGTAAAAATTCCAAATGTGTTGCAGTGTTAGGGCATTTGATTTCAATAAGCCCATCATCGCCAACTAGCCCGTCTGGTGAAGCGCCAGACATATTGATAGTAGGGTGATTAATAAATCCTGTTTCTTCAACTAGCTCCCCAGTTTCAAGCATATATCTTGCACGTGCTTTTGGCTCAATGTCGTTACCTCTTTGCATAGCCGCAGTTTTAAAGCTCTCTTCTCTGTTGCCTGTTAGACGTTCGCATAATAACTGAGCCATATAGTTTTTACGTGTGGCACTGTAACCGGATTTGGTTTTACTTAGAACATCATAAATCCGACTGGCTGTTACTTTACCAAGGCGAGCTTCAAACCATTCATCAGTTCGTTGTTCCATCATTAACCTCCACTGTATCCGCCTCAATTGTTTGATCAGCAATTTCTTTTGCAATATCTGAAAGACGAAGCATTTCATCACTGCCTATGATATTTCGTGATGCTTTATCTAATGATTTAAAGTGATTACGGAGTAAATCGATATCACCTTTTTGTGCAATAATTTCTGCCTCTTTAATCAATTTATCCCGATCCGGATTATCTATATCACCCCTGAAAGGGTTTAACTCATCAGGTTTAACTCCTTCTTTAGTATCCTTGATTCTTTCTGCTTCGTCTTCATCATAAATACCGGCAAAGCCGAAAGCCAAACGTGCCGCCTGAATCATCGCTTTATGCCGTAACATTCTTTTTGGGTGTGATTTCCAAGGCTGTGTATTGCGTTTACACTCGTCCATGAATTCTGTAACAGAAACAGGGTGTGTACGATCTTTGCGGTAAATGCGGCATGTACAGCTTTCTGTATCTTGTTCAAAATCCATCCCGTCAAATTGTGGGTTAGCATTAATAATACGAGCCCATCCATCAACACCTACAACCGGAGTAATGCCACCGTTGCTTGGGAATGCATAGATTTCAGAAGTCCATGGATTTAATTTATATTGATTAGCAACAATCAATAATGCAGCCATTTGTTCATCAGTTACAGCACCTTTAAAGGCTGTTTTTTTCAATGTTTCAATCAAGCCTTGTCCGTCTGCTAAATCAAACGATTTAGCTAAATTATTTGCTAATGCAACCAATTGTGTACTCATTTTAAAGCTCCATAAATTAAAGCCCATTTAATCAATGGGCTTTAGGACTGGTTAAAATTTCTGATAATTTATTCTGTGATTAGCTAGCTATTAGCAGGGCAGGAATATCAATAATCATCACCTAAAATTATTCAAGCTCTGCATCACCTTTCATGCGTTCGCTATCACTCATGCGTGCATATGCATCAGCTAACCGTTTTACTTCAAGATCTGCCTGGTATTCTTTCTGCTGCATTTGTCTGGCCGTATAATTGTGCTGCATTTCTAATTGCTCCTTATCAGACAAAGCAGGGGATACTGAAAGAGAAGCAGACATTAAAAAAACTGCAATAAATGCAGTTATAGAATTTTTAATCATGTACAACTCCCTCATTGTTGCTGTTACATGGTTTAATTTATTGAGTAGGGATACCTTTAAATCGGAAGTATTTCATTTTTGGTTTGTCTGTTTTTTCATTGATAATGACTTGGCCTTTTTCGTTTTTCACTCTGTCTAATTTAGCAATGTATAAACACCTGACCTCTGGGTACGATTTTGCTAAGTCAATAAACTCTAAGCACTGTTTTTCAGATGAATAATCTGGAGATATCTGATACGCTCCTGTATCTTTCTTAAACGCCCGCATTGCTGTTTCATCTGATATTTTGTATTTGCAACATCTATACTTTCTGGTTCTTTCTTTTTGTAATGATTTTCCATATACAGCAAACATATATCACCTCTATAGCTAATAAAAAAGCCAGCTATTAGCTGGCTTGTGTGTTGCTTACTTTGTTACTTATTCATATGCTGCGATAACTAAAGCAATCGTCATCA
The DNA here is from genome assembly GCF_016101465.1 of Snodgrassella sp. M0110. Taxonomy (NCBI): domain Bacteria; kingdom Pseudomonadati; phylum Pseudomonadota; class Betaproteobacteria; order Neisseriales; family Neisseriaceae; genus Snodgrassella; species Snodgrassella sp. M0110. The sequence continues at coordinate 3,966 of NZ_JACFQM010000011.1, forward strand.
CTATCTGTATAAATTGTTAGCTTTTGTTCTACTGCCTTTGCTTTTGCAAATATGCTATCTATAGATTTAGCTAGCTCTTCTCTTTCAAAACTACTTTCTGAAGCATTTCTTTTCTCAATTAAAAGGGAAACCTTGTCCTCATAATCGCCTAAAGTTTCCATTACCTTAAAACAATTCGTCAGGATCAGCATTTAAACAGCCTACTCTATATAAAGTCCTATAATAATAATCAACAGTTACATTATCTGGTCTTATATTTGGGATTACAGTGACTTTTTTAGATTTTAATTCATATACAAATTTTTTTTTACCAGCATAACCTCCAGAATTCATTTCACCGCAAACATATATCTTTTTATTATAGGTATTTACAACCTTTTTAACTTTATAAAACTTGGCTGAATCAGGGGTCATCAATGAATCTCTAACCGCCTCTTTTGCGTCCGCCATAGGTTTAAAATGCTTGAAGTAAGCTACCGTACCGGCAATCAGCGCAATTGCAGCGACTACAGCAGCCAAAATCAGATACAGTTTTTTATTACCCTGTTTTGTCTTTACTGGTGGCTGTGGTTTTGCTTTTTCTACTGATTCAGGCTCAGGCGGAGGGGCTAAAAGTTCCGGATATTCAGCAAATAGCTGCGCATTGTATTTTTTGCGCGCCTCAATATCTAAAAGATTTAGTTTGCATAGTTTTAAATTCTCTAAAGTAATTGTTTGTTGCTGAGCTGCTTGCTTCATTGCCTTGGCAATGTCTGATTGTGATGCTGTCGGCTTTATATTTAAAAGTGCATATAAATTTTTAAAGTCCATTATTTTCTCCCTTGATTTATATATCAAAATGTTAGCACAGCACACAATAAAGGTTAAATAATGTTATACATGTCTACTAATCCACACAAGCACACTTTGTTTAAATGTGCTTGGGTTGATTAGTTTACTAACAAAAACTACGCCAGCTATCAGTTTCTATATATCTAGCATCAATTTTCCCCCATATTTCCCCGCCATTATCTAAATGGCCAACTTCAACATTTTTACAAATTACGCCACTATTCCACAAACTATCAGCTTTTACATTTCCACAAACCCAACAGCTTTTACCAAGTTTAAACTCCTTAGCTACAACATTCTTTTCGATAATTACCCTATCAGACATCGTAAGTCTTTCAGTTACTTTAACATCTGCATTTATTCTCGTATCATGACTAATTTTTATATCATAAGCAATACACTGTTTAGCATAAATATATGCTTTAAAATCAGAACTTAATCTTGCATTAATTTTGAATGTACCTTTAATAAAAGCTGAATGACGAATATGCGCATAACGTTTAACCCAGACAGGTCCGTTATAAAAAATGTTACCGCAAAAATCGCCATCTATTATGAAAGTTTCATTGTTAAAAGGTAATTCATTCAATAACCACTCTGCGAAAAGTCGATAACGATAATTTCCCTCTTTTTCCAGATATGGTATTAATTTTGGTATATCTGTTACCTTCGCACCACGAGGAAAAACCTCATTAAATGCATCAACATCCTCTTTAAAATGGTACTTTTCAACGATGTCACGGGTAATTATCAGCTCGTTTTCCATGTTTCGCTCCTTTTTGCTCCATTAAAAAAGCCAGCGGTTAGCTGGCTTTTGATTTAATTAGCATGCGTTAAAATATAATCAGTTACTATTTTTTCTGCTTCCAATGACAGATTGCTTAATAGTTCTCTTACTGTCATATCTTTATAGCAGCCCAATACAAGTGCCTTAACTATTTCATTTATAAGTTTGTCCGCTTCATCAGAATGTTTTGTACTATACAATTCACCAAAGGCTTCTGCTGCAATATCCACCAGTTCATCGTCTTCAAGCTTTTCCAGTATTTCTTGTTTCTTTTCTTCGGCTGCGTCACTTGCTCTTTGCGAATCTTCTTCATACTGCATCATTTTCAAGTATCCGGCAGTTTCAGGGTTGTAAACTTGTAACATTTTTCTTACTCCTTTGATTTTTATAAGCTCAAAAACTAAAACACACTCAATTTACTAATTGAATGCGCTGCGATTTTTGGGCTTGGTTTAGTGGGCAGGTGGTTAAGCACTCACTGCCATTGTGCGAGTGCTAGAATTGAATTTCCCAAAAACAATCTAGCACGGAGAGCATTTATGAATGAAAAATTCTTAGAGGTAAGAAAAGATCTGTTATCTACATTAGCTAAATATCGTTTGGACCCTTTGCCATCAGATGAATACAAAAGGCTTAGAGAAAAGTACGCTTATGGTGACTTAATCAGTGCTGTTACATACTTCATTGATGAAGGAATGATTCCATCAAATGCTCGTGATGGCGATTGTAGTGGACCATTTCTAATTCCACCAAATCTTCGACTTACTTCTACTGGTTTTAATTTTGCTACAAATGATCCTATAGGCAATGAAATCAACTCAATTACAGTTAAATTACACTCCAATACTCTCCAACAGCTTGAATCCATTATTAATGCTTCAAATCTTACAGAAGAAAATAAGAAAACACTTTTAATGAAATTAAAAGAAAAGGGTGGGGAACATTTTATAACTAAGTGTATAGATTTTGGATTTTCAAATATTAAAATTGCAAGTGAAATGTTTCTTGAATATCTAAAAAACATGTAATTGAAATTTTACCTAATAAGCCAGCCTTAATAAGCTGGCTTTATTTTATCCTGTAATTGTAATATCTATGGGTTCCCAACGTTCACTATTGTTACAAGATGACCAAATAGAGGAAGTTTCACCTTGTTTTACTAGAATAGTCAAACCACGATCAATAACTACTCCATGTTTTTCAGAAAAAAACAGAACAATAAATCCATAATCCGGATCTCTGCGAGCTACCGGATATTTAATCTCTTCCTTAGGCTGCTTAGTAACTTCCAACATAACTAACTCCTTTCAAATATATCTAAGTGATAGCAGTGTTTAAATTGACTGCTACAAGTTTAAAAACTAAAGCGCACTTACCATTGATAAATGCGCTGTGATTTTTAAACTCATTAAAAAGATCAATAAACAATACATTTTGCTATCAACTTATGAAGCGTGGCGACCTAGCCTGTATTTCCTTTTGCTTCCTTTCCCCAGTTCTTTTTCATACTGAGGTCATCGGTGTCTGTGCTTGTTCGATAGGTATAGTATATTTTAAATTGACATTTAAATCAATTTAAAATTGATATTATGATCGATTTGATATTTATGTTTTTGATTTAAATAAATATTTATTTTAGTAAATCATTGCATTTAATTATTAAATTTAGTTTTGACTATTGAAGACTTAAAAGTAACAGCTTTAGTTGTTACTTTTTTTAAGGAAAGTTAAAATGTTAATTTTAATAAAGGTAACAATAAATGAGTAGTCTACATATTCGGCAAATCAAGAATGGATTAGAAAAAATCTTTAATGGATTAATTGATAAAACTGATTTAGAAAATAAACAAGAGAGTGATAAAGAAAAAGCTTATTTAAGCAGATGTTTAGCAGCATTTGCTGTATTCTATCTTAATAGTACAACACCAATTGAAGCAGCCAATTCAACTATAGATGGATATAAAGATAATGGCATTGATGCTATTCATTTTTCTCCAACTTTAAAACAATTAACAATCGTTCAAGCAAAATGGAATGCTAGTGGAGAGGGATCAATTAAACTTGCATCAACCTTAAAGTTTCTAAAAGGGGCAAGAGAAATAATTGATTGTAATTTTGATAACTTTAATAAAAAAATTAATCCAATTATAGATAGTATTCAAAATGCATTATGTGATTTTGAAATAAAAATTAATTTAGTTTTGATACACACTGGTAAAGAAAAAGCAATACCTTTTGAAGCTAATGAAGCATTAGAAAGTTATATAACTGAAATCAATGATAATGGTGGCGATACTAAAGAAGATGAGAAAGTTAAGTTAATACATTTTAATCAATCTTCAGTTTATACAAACATCATTCAAACACAAAATAAGAAAAGTCCTATTGAGCTAAGAGGGATTATTCATCAATGGGGTAAGATTAGTGAACCTTATTATGCTATCAATGGATACATTACAGGTGAGCAAATTTCTAATTGGTGGAATGATAACAAGCAAGATTTATTTTCAAAAAATATTAGAAGTATGTTAGGTGATACTACAGTTAACGATGAAATAAAAAAAACGCTAATACATCATCCTGAATTATTCTGGTATTTTAATAATGGGATAACTATTATAGCTGACTCAATAATTAAATCTCCAATACATGGAAATAACAGTGATGCTGGGGTATTTACATTGAAAAATGCCAATATAGTTAACGGGGCTCAAACAGTAAGTTCAATTGGAACAATTAAAGATATAGAAAAAGGCAATCTTGAAAAAGCACTAATCCCCATTAAAGTAATATCGTTACAAAATGCACCTGAAGATTTTGGAAAATTAGTAACTAGAAATACCAATAGACAAAATAAAATTGAAAATATTGATTTTATGTCATTAGATTCTGAGCAAATTAGAATTCAAAAAGAATTACAGCTAGAATCAATAGAATATAGAATTTCTAGAGGAATATATCAAACTGAATATAACTCAAATGTTATTACTATTAATGAAGCTATAACAGCATTAGCCTGCTTAAAATCTTTAGAATTAGCAGTTCAGGCAAAACGTGAAATCGGAGTTTTAGAAGATATTTATAGTAAAGAATATCAATTAATTTTCAATAAAGATACTCACGGAATTTTAGTTAAAAATGCAGTATTTTGTTTCAGAAACATTAATGAAGTGATTAATGTATTAAAAACAGATGGATCCTTTAAAAATGGTTTGTTAATACATGGCAACAGATTTATTACACATGCTTTATTCTATAAATTTTCTATAAATCAAGATAGCATTATTAAAGAAAATTTTGATGTATCCTCTTTCGATTTCAAAGCAGGTGCAATTGAAATTCTTAAAAATATTAATGATATTATTCAGCAAGAATTTCCAGACACTGTTATTTTAGCTACTTTATTTAAAAATGGAAAAAAATGTAGATTAATTTTTGATAAAATCTTTAATTAAATTAATATTTAATATATATACCATTTTTTAATCCAAAAATTTCTGAGCCTAAGTTACAATTAAATTTGTGACTATTTATTGCTAATGGATTTTATTAAAATTTTATCTATATATTAAAAAATACAAAAACCGCTTTCATAGCGGTTTAATTATTAGTAATCGCTGTAAAATTTCGTCCTGTAGGGTAAAGAGGATGTCAAAGTTCACGCATATTGAATGGCAATATTCTGCTAATTCATGAACAAAAAAGGAAAAAGCAATTGGGTATATAATCATTTAAGTAATCTAAATTGGATCCATTTTATTTTCTCTTAACTTTATTAATTAAGTGGATTTACTTGTTATCCCGTATTCTGGGATAACAAGGGCAAATACACCATTTTTAATTTCTAGATGTTTTTAATTCTTAATGTAGCAACAACTTTCCCACAGATTTTAAGCGAATTTATTTCTTCATCTTTGAAAATATCTATAGGATAATTTTTGTTGTCGCTTATAACTCTTAGCTCCCCATTCATTGATAATTCTAGTCGTTTTACTTTTAATCCCGAAAACGAAGATACAACATAAATTCCTTCAGAAGTATAGTAATTCACTTTTTCATCAACAAATAACAAATCTCCATCTTCGAATGTTGGTGACATTGAATCACCAATTACTGTAATTATGGAAATAGAATTTAAGTTATTGCCAATATTTTTTCTTGCCCAACTTTCAGATACTGATATCAAATTAATTGATTCAGGATATTCATTATTGATTACACCTGTACCAGCAGCTGCTTTCACATCTAGAAGTTTCAGCTGAATAAACCCTTCTTTAAGTTTTGTTTCTTCATAAGATAATTGTTTAGGTTCAATATACGGTAATGGATAGGTACATAATTCTGAAATCTTAATCATTATCTCAAACGAAGGTGCATTCTTGTTTTTTTCCCATGCTGAAACAGTTCCTTTACCGCCAACATCCAAGGCAAATGCTAATTTTTCTTGACTCAAGTTCGCTTTTAGTCGCGCTTCTTTAACCCAACTACCAATGTTATATCGCATAAAAAAACCATCCCAAAATTTTGTAAAAGAGTATATCTAAAATAGATTTTTGTCGTACATTCAAGATTGACTTAAATGTGAATTTAAAATAGACTTATTGTATTTGTAACAGGATGCGTTCTATGAATAAACATATACAAATGGCTGTTAAGAAACTCGGAAGTCAAGCTGAACTTGCTCGAAGATTGAATGTTTCCAAAGGTACAGTGAATAGCTGGGTTAAAGGGTTAAATAATGTACCGCCCAAAAAAGCAGAAGCAATAGAAAAAATAACAGGCATTTCTGCTGTTTTGTTAGTTTTCCCTAATCGCCAAATAAATGATGAGTTTAATGATGATAAAAATTTGTAATTCCCAAACAAATCAGATCCTGAATTATCTAAAAAAGGGAAATTCAATTACAACTTTTGAGGCTACGAATTTATTTCAAATTACATGTCTGGCTGAACGTATACGTGATTTGCGTGAAAAAGGATACGTCATTAATTCATTAATGATTAAAGATGACATATCAGGGAAACGATACGCGCGTTACTCACTGGTTAGCTTAAATTAAGGTGAAATATGAGTATTAAATTAATGTCCAAGGCATGGGAACTGGATTTATCGCAAGGTGAAAAGCTGGTTTTATTAGCCTTATGCGACCATGCGAATGATGATGGCGTTTGCTATCCAAGCCAGGCATTTCTGGCAAGCAAATGCAGCATGAGTTACCGCTCTGTAATTAATCAAATTAAGCGGCTTGAAAGCTGCGGTATTTTAATGTCGGAACGCAGGCAAAAAGCTGGTAGCAGACAGAGTAACTCATACACAATCAATTTGAATAATTATAAAAGCCAATGTGAAAATTCTGCACATGCAGAATCTGCACATGCAAATTTTGCACCTGCAAATTCTGCACCTACCAATGTGCAAAATACGACAGAGTTATGTGCAAATTCTGCACATTCCTTTAAAGAAGAACCATCAATTAACCATCAATTAGAACCATCAGATATTGGTGACGGGGTTACACCCGCGTCACAGGCAGGGTTGCCGCAAAAGAAAACAGCGCAGAAAAAATCACAGGCTAACCCTGACAATGTTGTTTGTTGGGAATCATACGCAAGAGCCTATCGCAATCGGTACGGGGTGCTACCAGCCGCTAATCAAAAAACCCGGGGGCAGGTTGCAATGCTGGTTAGGTATGTTGGCAAGGAAGTTGCGCCATCTCTGGCTGAATATTTTCTATCGCACAACGGGAGCTGGTTTGTGCAATGCCGGCATGAATTTGGATGTTTACTCAAATCCTATCAGCAGGTGTTGACGGACATGCAGAGGGGTGAGCAGATGACGCAAATCAAGGCTAGGCAAACTGAGAGCACGCAAAGCAATTATGAGGCTGCCAAGAGCGCGCTAGCCAAACTGCGAGCAAAAGGGGTGGCGAAATGAATGATGAAAAAATCATGCAGGCAATTGCCGTGACCGCCGAACTAACTGGCACGCAATTATCTGGTGACGCTATGTATGTGATGGGTGAAGACCTGCTAGCTTATCCGCTGGATAAAGTTTTAATCGCACTAGAACGCTGTCGACGAGAGCTAAAAGGCAGATTAACACTGGCAGCAATACTGGAACGCGTAGATGATGGCTGGCAATCCGCAGAAGAAGCATTTAACACCTTGGTTGCAGGCTGGGAGAACGAACACCTGTCTATCCTAACAACTCACACAGCTATGCATGCAGCAGAAAGCGCATCAGCACTATTCAACGCAGGAGACAAATACCGTGCAGGGCTTGCGTTTAAAACCGCATATGAGCGCATAGTCAGCGAGAAAAAGGCAAAAGGTATACAGCCAGACTGGTACGTTAGCGCAGGGCTTGATAAAGAACAGTTAGCGCAACTAGTCACAGAAGCAGTGGCAACCGGGAAAATTGCAAGCGATTACGCCTTAGCTTTATTACCAGCTGGCGAAAATCGCACGAAAATTGAAGCCATAAACCTTCTAACTAGTGATCAAAAAAATGAAGCCATAAAGCTTCTAACCAATGAGCAAAAAATTGAAGCCGGAAATCTTCTAACCGATAAACAAAAAGAAGAGGGCAAAGCTCAGTTAAAAAATCTGCTTAATTTGATAACGCAAAAATGCGCGCTGAGTTAACTGGGGATCGCATCGTGTCTGAAAATACCTGTATTGCATGCCGTCACTGGATACTGAGAGAAAAAAATAATAAAGGCGAATATGTCCCCCACGAAATGGCAGCACTCGGATTTGGCATTTGTGCTCATGATGAAAAATGGCACTATTTCCCCGGTCGCAGAGAATGTGCAAACAACAAATTTGAGCCTATAGCCGAAGATCTGAGAATAAAGCGCGAAGAGTGGGAAGCCCGAAATAATAAGCGGAGTAAGTATGTCAGGAGGCAGCATGGATAAGCAGCCGGATGATTATGTTGAATCCCCTTATGAACAATATCACGCATGCAGAGCCTTATGGGGAATGGTCATTATTCAGGCATTGCAGGACGCTACTGAAGCTATAGGCGATTCCAGAGATCTGGATAGGGCGGTTGAGCAGGAAATGGGTTATTTCAGGAGTAGAGGATTTCAAAAAGTCTGCGACCTCGCAGAAATCGATATAAGCCCGGATGACATTGAAGCAAAGCTGCGTGGTTTAAGAAACTGGAAAAACAAATACTGGAGAAAAGATGTCAAAAAATTTTTACGCACTGGGAAGATTAAAAACCGGACAAAAAAACAAAACAGAGCAGGCATATGAGCTGGAAGTATTAAAACCGGCCATGCAGGACGGATTAATAATCTGGTACCGGTTTGAAGGCGTAAAACTCAGGCTGGCAGATAACACCTTTTACACACCGGATTATTGCGTTATGCGCAGTGACGGCACTATGGAAATGCACGAAGTAAAAGGCTTCTGGCAGGATGATGCAAGGGTAAAAATCAAAGTGGCCGCTGATATGTACCCGCTTAAATTTATTGCGGTAAAACGCCAAGCCAAGAAGAACGGCGGAGGCTGGAGCATTGAGGAATTTTAATCATGGAAATAGTGGCAGTTAAGGCAGTTGATAACAGCTTGCGACCAGTTACAGCAATTGATGCCGATAGTCTCAAAAAAGTTAAGGTTGGCCAACCGGTAAAGATACAAGTAACAAGACAAAAAGACCGGAGCCTGCCTCATCACCGTTTATTCTTTGGCGGCTTACTGCCTTTGGCTTTTGATTACTGGCAACCGGCAGGCGGAGTTATCAGCCCTAAAGAACGGGATGTGGTGCTGTGGGTAGCTAAGAGGCTGGATAAGTTCGCCGGTAATAAAGGCATTATTGTTAAAGCCGCAGAGGAAGCACTTAACTTACTGGCTAAAAAGCGCGCCGAAAAACTACCCGTTATAGACAAAGATATTGATTCATTTCGTCGCTGGCTAACTATCGAAGCCGGATATTTTAATTATCGCGTAACACCGGCTGGCGTAGTGAGAGAACCTAAATCAATCAGTTTTGCCAGTATGGACCAGGACGAGTTTAACGCCTTCTATCAAGCCTGCTTCACTGTTTGCTGGAACATGATTTTATGCAACCGCTTCGCCAGTGAAGATGAGGCGCAGCAGGCTATTGATCAGCTTTTATCTTTAGGGAATTAATCATGAGCAAAATCACCCGATCAGCACGAGGGCAGCAATGTCAGGTACGCATGCCCGGTATTTGTAACGGCAATCCTGAAACAGTGGTTTTCGCTCATTACAGGCTTGCAGGTAGTTGCGGTACCGGAATTAAACCCAGTGATCTATTAGGCGCATACGCATGCAGTGCCTGCCATAATGAGGCGGACAGAAGAACAACGATACTGGATAAAGAAACCGCGAACCTGTACCACGCAGAGGGCGTACTGAGGACGCAACTGCTATTGAATGCAAATAATCTGATACAAATAAACTGAGGTAGAAAAATGGAATTTGAAAGAGTTGACTTTACACACACTGGCTGGTTTTTGTTTTGCCCTATATACATCAATCCAAATTTTGAAAATCCGGAAATACACCATAGATATCACCTTTCATGGCTGCTGGATATTGCTATCGTAATATTAAATAACCTGATCGTACCTCTGTATGCACTAAAGGCTCAGCATTCAAAGCAGCCTGTATGGGTTAATCCTATATGCGGAATAAAAGAATTAAAAAAGCCAGTAACGTTTTTCGTAGAGATAGATACGGATGCAAGTTAAGCCGGCCATGGAGAAAACATGTATACATCAATAGATCACATGCTGTGTGAAGTGTTTTTCATAAAAAATACGCTAATCATGGGTAAAAGTAATTCAGCGCGCATTGAGGAATGGATTAAATCCAGAGGCGTAGTCGACAGAAGTAAATCAGGGCTAAGCCAGCATGATATGCATGCAAACAGCTCTATGCTATTAACCCGTGTAGAACGTATTTTAAATGATATTGAATGGACGCTGATTAATGCAGAATACGGCTATAACCTGTCTGGCATTATTGATTTAACAAACTACGTATTAGCCAGAGATTCATATATCCAGCCGTTAGAGTGCGATGCCTTGCTGGAATACCTTTTTACTAGGAATAAAACCTATATACAGCTTCAGGATAAATTCGACTGGCACAAATGCACTGTTAGACGAAAAATAAAACATGTGAAGAGAATAATTAACAAGTTGCATTATGACTGCATTGCTAAATTAGAAGTTAGCATGCAGGATATAATTGTAAATGTTTTGTAAAAATTCAATTTAGGGGTAGAAAAGCGTAGGGTGAAAATTTACAATTATGCTATGTTTCGGATAAGACATAAGATAAAGAAATATAAATTTTATTCGCGAGATTTAATACCATATTAACCAGCCAAAAATAGTCAAGCATACGCGTGCGTGGGATTTGTTATCGGAGAAAAATATGATAAAAAAACATGAAATGATAGCTGCATTTTATACTGGGCTGGAAGAGTTTTTGTTTAATCATAATGAGACCAAAGCCCTAATTGAAGTATTGAAAGAGTACGTAGACACATTAAATTATTATATCAAAGATAAACTTTATAGTCCTACGAATGACGAGTATAGCGCAGTTTCGGTCAAATACACATGTTCTGAAAATAATGACGATATTATTATTCTAGCGCATAATGGTAGCGAATCTGTCACACTAGCAACAATCAAACGTGATAATACTGGCGCTTTTAAAGAGTTTAGGCATATTGGCAGCGATGATGGTATCACAGTCACTGAAAACAACGTGGATGTTCTTGAAGAACCACCACTCAGCTTGGAAGATATTGAAAGAGCATTACTCAGAATGCTAGAAACACCAGCACTGACATCAGCTTTATATAGGCTTATTTGTCAATCAAGCTGGCCGACATTTAATGATCTTGAAGATGATAAATACGAAGCTATGATCACTAGAGGATCTAAAGCTATCAAGGCTGCGCAATCAAATATAAAAACTGATTCTGAGATAATAGAAACATTAAATCAATTTTGTGAAGATTTGAACAATGAACACTCATTTTATAAGCATAAAATTGAGTTTAGCGATGATGCGCCATTTGAGCTTTCAATAATACGTGAAGAACCAAATGAAGAACCAAATGAAAAACCAAAGAAAGAGACACTAATCGAACTAAAAACTCAGTATGGCACTTATCCGGTTAATTTAAAGACTGAAAATATTATTTCTATGACCGTTGATAATCAAGATCAATTAAAAACTATGATAGCATTCATATAGGTTTCTAAATTCTAAATAATAATTTGATTACGGCGGTTTTTTCATGGGAGATAGATATGACTATAAAACTAACAGTGAAGTCTGGGCTGTTAAGGTATTAAATGATTTCTGGTTCCTAATGCGCGGCCGAAAAAATTTTAATAAATAGTTATTGTATATAGTTAAATTTGACTGTATATTTAGATTCATCAGTTTAAAGTAGTGCTTCTAATTATCGACATTACCATAATGTTGAGTGTTTAAAATTTACCACGCCGGTATGCATCGTCGCGCCGGTAAAATATGAAACAGATTACTATAAACCAATAAACCAGCCAAAAAGCTGGTTTTTTGCTATGTTCAGCAGTCCAGTTGTTCAGGATTAATCCCTAGTGCAGTAGCCAGCTTATTTCTTGTGGTTTTGCGTGGGGTGTTTAATGTTTCTAGCTGGGAATAGGCAGCCTGAGATATTCCTAACTTTCTGGCGCATTCTTCCTGAGTAAGCTGTAAGTATTCACGCCATGCACGGGCTGGTGTAAAGCCATTATCAAAAATAAGGCTTACTACCTCACTGGGAATAGTATTTTGAAGATTTATGCCGGATATCATTTAGCTTTGCCGGTATTTTCATTTTTGTGAATAGCAATGTAGAGAAACATATACACCTTTTTTTATATCTTATTACTAAATAAGATTAAAAATAATTAAAAATTAATCTTAAACAGGTATAATAAAAAAATAAATTTATTATTTCTTTTTTTTTAATTTTATATCTCTAATCTTTGAATATTTTATCATGCTTGCTTTCAACCTTCAGCCGCTACCATTGCCTCCATATCACGAAGAGCCACAATTATTTAGTGCCAATGAACATTTGGAACTAATGCGTTATGTTGTACAGGCAATAGAAAGTCTGAATGAACTAAATATGCTGCGCAAAGTTATTCCGACAGATCTGACATCAGTATTTAAACTGACTGAATCTGTACAATCAACCAAAATAGAAGGTACACAGGCAACTTTAGATGAGGTGATGGAAGCAGAAGCCATACAGAAAGAAGGCAGTGTTGATGTTCAGGAGGTGTTGAATTATCAGAATGCTCTTGATTTAGGCATCAATAAAGCCATTAGAAATGATTATCCGTTGAGTACGTCTTTGTTAAAAGAGATTCATAAGGAGATTTTATACCGTTCACGCGGGGCATCAAGAAATCCTGGAGAATTCCGAACAAATCAAAACTGGATTGGTTCAGAAACAGGTGGAATAGAAAAAGCTCAGTATGTACCGCCGATTGCTGCGCGTGTCCCCGAACTCATGGGGAATCTGGATAAGTTTATTAATGAGCCTAATGACAAGTTCCACCCGCTTATCATGGCCGGTATTATTCATGCTCAGTTTGAAAGTATCCACCCGTTTCTGGATGGTAACGGCAGGGTGGGACGCTTGTTAATTTCTCTGTTTTTACTTAAAGAGAAAGTATGCGGTGATCATATTGTATTTGTCAGTGAAGAACTGGAACGCAATAAATTTAAATATTATTCACTACTGAATAATCTAAGAACTGAACAGCCAAAATGGTTTGACTGGCTGGCGTTTTTTCTGAAAAGCATTACACGTCAGGCACAAAATGAAATACTTAAGGCCAATAAGATTTTTGATCTATTAAAATTTCATCTTATGGATAAAACAATTGGTGAAAGCATGAATGGCTATACAATTCTACTTCAGGTGTTTTCAAATCCCGTTTTTACGGCTAAAAATATTCAGCAGGCACTCAATATTTCCAATGGAACAGTTAATAAATGGCTGAAATATTTTGTTGAAAAGGGAATAATTTATCCGAACGATAAAAAAAGAGGTGTTGTGTACCGCAATTATGAACTGATGGATATTCTTAATCATTAAACATGTAAATAAGGGAACGCATAAAAATACCCGTTCCCGTCCACGCATAATAAAGCCCAGAGATACTGGGCTTTTTTGTTGGGTTAAGTAGTAGTTTATGACGGGTAGTGAGAATTTAGTTGTAGTGTATCAGGATGTAAAACAAATTAACGCGTATGAGTAAATAGAGAAGGCATAACATGGCAAGACCAACAGACTACAGGCAAGAGTATGCCGAACAGGCACGCAAACTGTGTCTGTTGGGTTTTACTGATAAGCAGCTAGCCGTTTTTTTTGGTGTAAACGAAAGCACGATTAATAGATGGAAGCAGAAATATCCTGAATTTTGCAAGTCCATAAAAAGCGGCAAGGTAGTCGCAGATGCTCAGGTGGCAGAATCACTGTTTAAAAGAGCTACGGGCATCGAAGTAACGGAAGTAGAGGTGCGCGATGATGGCAAGAAAAAGGTTAAGCGCGTAACTAAAAAACACATCCCGCCGGATACTACCGCCCAGATATTCTGGTTAAAGAACAGACAGCCCGAACTATGGCGAGATAAGCCTACGGTCGAAAATACAGCACAGGAGGCGGTACCGGTGCAAATTATCGTGCAGACCGTGGACGCAAGAGCAAATAATGACAACGATCACACCGACACTTAATATTCCTCAATCCAGATTCTATAACCTAAATAAAAAATTCAGAGCGTTTGTTTCAGGTTTTGGCGGAGGAAAAACATGGGTTGGCGGATCTGCAATGTGCGCGCGTTTCCGGCAGTTCCCTAAAGTAAACCAAGGTTATTTTGCTCCGACCTACCCGCAGATAAGAGATATTTTTTTTCCTACTATAGAAGAGGTGGCGTTTCAATGGGGGCTCAGGGCTGATATTAAGTACGCTAATAAAGAGGTCGATTTTTATGAAGCGGGGACAAACATCTATCGTGGCACAACAATATGCCGATCAATGGATAAGCCCGATACCATTGTCGGCTTTAAAATTGGCCATGCTTTAGTTGATGAGCTGGATACGCTTAAAAAAGAAAAAGCCCTCCAGATCTGGAATAAAACAATTGCCCGTCTGCGTTATAAGATCCCCGGCTTAACAAACGGCATAGATGTAACCACAACGCCAGAGGGTTTCCGCTTTGTTTATGAGCGGTTTGTTAAAGATATTAGAGAAAAGCCTGAGCTGGCTCAGTTCTACGGATTAATACAGGCAAGCACTTTTGATAACGCTGCCAATCTGCCTGATGATTATATTTCCTCGCTATATGCCAGCTATCCGCCTGAACTAATCAAAGCGTATTTAAACGGGCAATTCGTCAATTTAACATCCGGTGCGGTTTATAACTGCTTTGACAGAGAGGCAAACAGCACCACTGCGACGATAAAAGAGGGTGAACGGCTGCATATAGGCATGGACTTTAACGTACTGAAAATGGCCGCGGTTGTTTACGTTTTGCGCAACGGGATTCCGTATGCGGTTGATGAACTGGTTAATGTGCGTGATACGCCGGAAATGTGCAATCTGATTAAAGCGAAGTATCCCGACCATCAGGTTGATATTTACCCGGACGCCAGCGGGCAGAACACCAGCAGCAAAGATTATTCAAAATCTGATTTGTCGATAATTAAAAAAGCCGGGTTCTCTGTCAAGGTCGGGAAATCTAACCCAGCCGTTAAAGACCGGATTAATGCGACTAATGCCATGCTGCTGAATGCAAACAAAGAAAGGCGCATGTTTGTTAATCCGCAAAAATGCCCGCGTTTTACAGAAGCATTAGAGCAGCAGGTATACGATAAAAACGGTGCACCGGATAAATCAAGCGGTATAGATCATGTAATCGATGCCGGCACATACCCGATTGCGCGTTTATACCCAATACAGAAACCGGCACATGGCCGGCATGATCTCAGGATATAGTTATATGAGTAATAGCCCAGATTTTAAGTCCGGAATAGTCCGGCATATGCACGGAATTAATGAAAAGATTAACGCTTTATTAGGCGGCACCCAGGCGATGCGTCATGCCGGTGCAAGGTTTTTACCAAAAGAAGAAGCCGAAAGTGACGAAAAATATAAGCGGCGTTTAAAAATGTCTGTGTTATATCCGGCTTACGAGCAAACAGTGGCGCAGATGGTAGGCAGAACATTTGCCAAGCCGCTGATTGTTGAAAAGGTCGCCGATAGTCTGAAAGAGTATTTAGTAAACTTTGATTTAAAAAATAACAATATTGATGTGTTTTGCTCTAAATGGTTTTATGACGCAATGGCACATGGTGCCAGCTATGTAGTTATCGACTATCCCCCCGCAGATGGCAATAACACCATTGCAGACATTAAGCGGCTAGGATTGCGTCCATATGTCACGCATGTACCCTTTAATAGCGTATTAGGCTGGCGTAGTGAGACCATACAGAACATAGAGGTATGTACACAGTTCCGTTACCGGTCGGCTGTATTAGAGCCTGATGGTGCTTTCGGCGAGAAAATAACTGAGCAAATTACCGTTATGACACCGGGCAAAGTTACCGTGTACCGGAACGGGGAAAACGGCTGGACACTGCATTCTGAAAAAGAGCAGAAAATCGGCGGCAAGTCGCTGGATTATGTACCGGTTGTTGCTTTCACACCAGAGCGTATAGATTTTTTTGCCGGAAAACCGGTTTTAGAAAACCTGGCAGAGTTAAATATACGCCATTGGCAGGCGCGCAGTGATCAGGATTATTTACTGCATTTTATCAGCGTACCGCTCATGTATTATTCAGGCGACCGCGAAGTATCCGAACTCACCTCAGGCGTTGGTACCATGCTGCAATTAGGCACAGATGAACAGATAGGCTATATTGAGCATAGCGGGCGCGCTGCTGAAGCAGGCTGGACAGGGTTAGACCGGATTGAATCTGATATGAGAGTTGCTGGTGCTAAACTGCTGACCCGTACCAAACTAGCTATGACTGATTCGCAGGCAAAAGAGGAACAAAGCAAAGAAATCAGCCTGCTGCGACATTACGCGAATTTATTTGAAAGCGCGATAGACAGTGCGTTGGATATGATGTCTAAGTGGCTAAGCAGTAATGAGCAGAGCCACGTTGAAATTAGCGGCAATTTAGAAGCAGATGATACCGTTGAGGGCATGAATGTGGTTATCACATTAAACACCAATGATATCGTGAGCAAGCAGACCGTTTTTGAAGAGGCTAAGCGGCGCGGGGTTATTTCCAATCAGGCGGAATGGGAAGAAGAAAAGAAGCGTCTAGAAGCTGAACAGGACGCCATAAACGTGCCTCTAATGGATTTTAGCGATGACAACCGACCAACAGATAGCAAATGATCTGATAAAACGCCAGCTTGATACTATCCGCGTGGAAATAGGGTTAGAAAATGATTTACAGAGGCAGATTGGGCAGTTAGAGAAAAATATTGAAGCCCTGATTGCTGGTGTTGATTTAACTGCACTGAATAAAACGCAGTTAAAGCAGTTGCTGAAACAAATCGAACTGGCTATTGATGATTTTTACAGCAGTTGTGAAGAACAAATACAGCAGACGATAAACGACATAGGCGACAATGAAGCACGCTATCTGTCACGTTTGTTTATATCGGCTACGGATGGCAACAGCGGAATTAAACATCTCTCAGATGCGCAGATAACCAGCTTAACGGCTGGTATTTTATTAGGCGGGCTAACCTTAAAAGAAACATTTGCCGTACAGGAAGCGCAATTATTCAATGCAGTTAAACGCCAAATCAGAACAGGTGCAGTTGATGGGGTGATACCTGATCTGGCTGGTATTTTCAAAAAGACCAATAACTGGATTAAGGCGACCGTACCTACAGCGACCGGAGCAATCAGAAATCAGATTATTTATGCCTTTGGTCGTATTAATAGCAAGGTGAAAGGATGGCAGCATTATTCAATAATTGACGAAAGGACATCAGCAATTTGTTTTAGTCGTAACCATTTAATATGGGACAAAGATAAACAGCCTATCGGGCATGATCAGATTTTTCAGCTTCCGCCTTTGCATTGCCAGTGTCGCAGCATTGTGCTGCCGTTAACCGATTTACAGGCAGAATCCGACGGAATGACAAACGAAAAATGGATTAATTCCCGCTCTCTGGCTCAGTTGCAGGAACAATTCGGCAAGGGAATCGGCAAAATGCTGAAATCCGGCGAGGTAACCATCGCAGACATTGTTAAAAATGGTGGTTTGCAACCGATGACCCTTACAGAATTAAAAGAAAAGTATCACTAATCATTTTTTTATTTAACGACCGCTTCGGCGGTCTTTTTTTTATGTGAACAGGAGAAAAAATGTCCTTGCAGTTAAAACTTGATGACGCCGGTCATGTCGTTGTTCAAAACGGGAAACCGGTTTATGTGAACGAAGACGGAAAGGAAATTCCATATGATGTAAATCAGGCTAACAACAAAATCAAAGAGCTTTGCAACGAAGCCAAAACCCACAGAGAAGCCAAAGAAGCAGCCGAACAAAAGCTCAGGCAATTTGATGGTATTGAAGATCCGGAAGCGGCGCGGAAAGCTATCGAGACGTGCAATAACCTTGATAGCAAGAAACTGATTGATGCTGGGGAGGTAGAGCGGGTTAGGGCAGAAATCAATAAGGTCGCTAATGCCAAGATTGAAGAAGCAAATAAGAAAACGGAAATAGTAACGCAGAAACTTTACGATGAAAAGATAGGCGGCAGCTTTGCCCGTTCAGAATTCATTAAAAACAGTCTCGCCATCCCTGCGGATATTGCTCAGGCAGCTTTCGGCAGAAATTTTACCATGGCAGCTGACGGCAGGATTGTTGCTAAAGATAACAGCGGCAATGAGATTTACAGCCAGATCAATCCGGGCGAGCCTGCCGCTTTTGATGAGGCTCTGGAAATTCTGGTAGGTAATTACAAAAACAAAGACAGTATTTTGCGCAGCAATCAGGCGACCGGTGCAGGTACTTCTTCTGCACAGACAAACATAAGCGGGCTACCTGCCTCACTGGCAGATTGTAAGACAGACGAGCAAAAAATTGCCTACATGCAGTCTAAACTTAATTGATAAAGGATTTTATTATGGATGTAAAAGTTTTTGATACGTATACGTCTTTAGCTTTAACAGAATATCTGGCGCAGGACGTAGATAAATTTAATGAAGCATCAAAAGGAACAATTAAAATAGAAGTACAGCCAACTAAGGGTAATTTTGATATTAAAGCCAGTTTTGCCTCAATTAATGGAATTATCCGCCGGCGTAACGCCTATAGCAGCGACAACATCGAACGAAAAAGACTATCACAGATTCAAAATGTTGGCGTTAAAGTGGGTGTAGGCACACCAACTCTGGAATGGACAAAACAAGAATATCTGTGGACGCAGCAAAGCCCGGAGCTGGCATCAACCATAATCGCAGAACAGCTCAGTAAAGGTGTACTCGGAGATATGCTTAATACCGGTCTGCTTGGGCTTTCAGCTGCGCTTAAAGTGCAGGAGGATGTTTTTTGCGAGAGTTCGCCAGATATACAGGGATTAGTAAATGCGGCAGCAGCTTTTGGTGACCGTGCCTCTGCCATTAAGGCATGGGTAGTGCATTCTGGTTTTTCTAATCAGTTAATCAATTATGCCTTGCAAAATAACTATCATTTATTTTCTTATGAAACAGTTAATATTCTAAAAGACCCGTATGGTCGTACATTTATTATTACTGATTGCCCTAGCTTAATCGAAATGCAGGGTAAAACTGCACAAAAATATTTTGCAGTAGGGTTAGTGGAAAATGCCATCAAGATTAGCCAGAATGCTGATTTTAATTCTGAAATTATCCCTGAGTTAGGTAAAGAAAATATTGGATATAACTATCAGGCTGAATGGTCATATAACTTAACTCTAAAAGGTTATGCATGGGATATAAAAAATGGCGGTGCCTCACCTACCGATACAGCAATAGGTACTGGAATTAACTGGTTGAAAACAGCCAGCAGAGTATTAAAGATACTGCCGGCGTTATTCTTCAAGCAGAGCCTGAATATTGATAGAGGAGCATTGAACGTGTCTATAAAATTATATTTCACTACAGATTTATCAGCGGAAAATGTAACAAGACTAAAGCAGCAGGGTTATTTAATCCGTGATCCCAAAGCGTACCATTCTTCTGATGCAATTGAGCTATGCGACGAAGCAGCCGGAGAAGTGCCGGAGCCATACAAACAATTTGTAAGGCAGGACGAAGCTGTAAGTGATACCGGCAGGGATGCAGAGGGAAACAGTACGCCCAATACGGTTAAAGAGCTGAACGAAGCCTTACTGAAAATGGGTGTAGAAATACCGCCGGCAGCCAAGAAAGCCGAACTGTTAGCTTTGTATCAGCAGCATACGCAATCGCAAAATGCGGGCGATGGTGAGCAGAATGATCAGGGTACCGAGTGATAGCTATGTCAGCATAGAGCGGGCGGACGCTTATCATTCTATTCGCCCGTCGCAGGCGGAATGGGCGGTACTGGAGACAAGCCAAAAGGAATTGCGGCTTGTTGCTGCTTCGGATTACGTAGATGCCTGTTATCAGTTGCGTAATGACCTGAATCGGAAGATGCGGGCAGGAGACGAGGCTGTTATAGAGCCGGTATATAAAGCCGTTTGTGAGCTGGCGTTAAAAAACGGGCTGTTTGATAACGGTGAACAAAAACGGCGGGCAGTAACAGTGGCTGATATCTCAGTTACGTATAGTGACAGTACTGGTTTTTGTCAGAAGAAAGTAAATCCAAACTGGGCAAGTAAACTAGGCCAGATTCTTGAGGGTTCAATTGATGTAGCAACAATTGCCGATGCTGTATGGACAACAGAAACCTATACGCCGGAAACGCCGGAAACCCCTGAAACACCAGAAAATCTTAGTAAATCCTCAAAATCCAAATAATCCCAAGCCGCTTAAAAGCGGCTTTTTTTCCGGAGCTAAATAAATGAAACCAGTAAAGAAAATTGATTGGACTAAACTTTACAACACTGAATATAAAGAAGTGGAAATTGATGGACTAGGCACCATCAAAGTAAAAAAGGAAATGAACGGTAAAGACTTGATTAATTATTTTGAGCAAGCTGCCTCAGGGCAAAATGGCACCGCTACCAACATGTTTGCGGCTGCTTTTGCTATCCATGCTTTAGTTGTGGATGATGATAACAATCCGGTTTTCAACAGCGTTGATGATGTTCTGAAACTGCCGTCCAATACGATTTTATCGATAGCCGGTGCGATTAACAATATTCCGATGCTATCCGACGGACAAGTCGAAGAACAGGCAAAAAAATAATGAAGCAGCCCGTGCGCCGAATGCTATTAGTATTGTCGCGCGAGCTGCATACACCATTATTTGAAATAATGAGCTGGCCGGAAAGTGAAATCTTAGACCAGATTGCTTTCAACCTAACGCAAAACGAAGAGTGGTGCAGAGAATATGAGCGGGAACAGATTTTAAATCTGCCGGCAAAAGAACGCGCTGCCTTAGCTAAAGCAATAATGAATTAATTTATAAGGTAAATGATATGAGTTGTTGCGGTAAAAAGCCGGCAGCAAGTGCCTTTGTCAGGGCTAAAGATAAATGGAATGAATATGCCGAAAATTATCGGCAGCGTTTAGAAATTTGCGGTAACTGCATTGAGTTAAGACGCTTCCATTCAGTCGTTCCGCTTGGGACACCGGCTACAAAATTAGACAATTGCCGTATATGCGGCTGTGTGATTCTGTTAAAAGCCGGTTTTTCTTCACAACACTGTCCAGTCGGGAAATGGTGAATATGTTTACATTTTGGGCAAATCCGGAAATGACAACCGAGGTGACCAGTCCTTATCCTATTGTTTATAACGGTACTGGCTCAGTTGATATTGTTATGTATTACGGCAGCAATGATGCTGATGAAATACTGACATCAGCCACCAGCGAGCCGATTACCCTAATGCCGATCAATAAGCTGGAAAAATGGGAATCAGCCAGGTATTACAAAGTGGGCGATATTATCGAGCCTGTTATTGCCAATGGGCAGATGTATAAATGCACCATTCCGGGTACCAGCGGGGATACTGAGCCTGAATGGCAAACTAAGCCGGCAGCGGTTATCAGTTCCGGGACTGCTCAGTTTATCAGTTACGGGGCTAAATTTGTCTGTAGCGATGTAAAAATGGCCTTAAGCAGATCAGGGCTTGATACTGCGGATGCTGGCGGCAGCATTAGTCTGGGGCAAAGCATGCGTGGCGGCGCACCTATAGCCATATATATACGCGTTACAAACAGATTTAATGATTTACGCAGTGATACTACTGATCCTTGCATCAGTATAGGTACTAATAAAGTTATTCTGACTAAAAGACCCATATAGCCATGTTAAATAATTCCGGACTAAACAGTACAGTGCTGGCTACTGAGCACATGAGCAAAAACGAGCCTGTAGAATTGCTTGCTTTAGCGCAGACAGTAGAATCACGGCAAGAATCAGGCATGTTGCTGGATTTGGCTCAGACTGTTATCAGTGTTCAGGAATTGGAAACAAGGCTTGATCTGGCGCAGACAGTCAACAGCGTGGTTGATTCTATTCTGCTGGATTTAGCGCAGACGGTAATCGGAAATGCTGATTTTGCACCGATGCACGGCTCCCAGTCTATAGGGATGGAAGGCTTAAATTACGCGGTTAAAGTATATATTAACGGTGATGAGCTTGACCCGTGCAGAATGCTGCGCAGTTGTGAGATCAGTTATTCAGAGGGCGAATCCGCAAAAGCGACGCTGTACCTGAAGGAAGATTGCGGTCAGGTCGATATGTATCTCTACTACAATCAGCTGATTACCATTTACGCCCAGAACGAAAAATACACTTACCCGTTATTTACGGGCATTGTTGATATTCCGGATATCGATTTTATGAAACGGACGCGGACAATAACCGCCAGCAATGACCGGAGTAATGCAGTCGAAAAACTCGGGGCGGATACTGTACGCAAAATAGGGTACTGGTGTGAAAGCGTTTTTGGGGAGTTAGATCAGTACGATTCATTGAATGCCGAACTTACGGACAGATTAAGCACCATTCCTGCTTCTTTTGATTTTGATCCGCGAGGGCAGGCTGTATTAACACCGTGGAAGCCAAAAACCAAGCCGGACTGGGTGTTATCAAACTGCGACTGTTATTACCGGCAGTTTAACTTCAGGCTTGGCGGAGCCACATCGTTAATAAATCAGGTTGAAATTGAAGTACATCACCAGTTTGACCGGTTGTTTCACCGGGAAAATTATTATAGCTACAATTATTGTGGCTTTCAGTCTGACATAGATTACGTTGTTAACGTTCGCCATGAAGGACCGCCGCCTAAATTTGATGATATTTACAGCGCAGCCAGCAGTGGCGGGTGGCTGGTCGGTAATTTCCAGACAAAAGGAACACCGCCCAGCGGCTGGTATGGCACGATTTATTTTAGTGCCGCAGATTATGAATATGATTATCAGCCCACAGGCAGCAAAGATGCGAACGGCAACCCGATTGTCAATGTGGTGCAGGTCGCGAAAACTAAAGCAAAAGGTGATTTATATGCAATGTGGGCAAACTGGAGAGCCATGCGGCGCTGGAAACAGGCAGTAGATGAAAAGTACCCGATTGTAATCAAAAATACTGCATCAATCCGTTTGCATGGGGTTAAAAGCGAAAAATTAAGCTATACCATCAAGCATGATGCGGATAAAAGCAAACTCGCCAGAAACTGGGGAAATGAAAAAAAATATTTCCTGCCAAAAGGCGAAAGGCAACCCAATGGCGATTACACCATTAATGTCGATGAGGTTATCCCGAATGAATTCGCCCGTGCTATGCAGGTTATTTACCAGGCAGCATATACAAAAATTCTCGAATCACACCGGCATAATGAGCTGAGTTTAATTGCCAAATTTGCGCCCGCGATTACTTTAGATAATACAATTTTTGTCGATACGGATAAATTTACCGGCAATGTAAAGGTTAAAAGCTATACGCATAAATTTAATTTCCTTTCTTTGCTGGGGGAAACCGAGTTAACCGGAGCCTGTTATGTTAATCCGCTTAGTAACTCTTCGAAACTAACCGCATTTCCTAATCCGCCATCACGCCCTGAGCTGCCTTTAGCCAGTTATAAGCCCTATATCAAATTAAACGATTATGTAGTGCCCTATGGCCAGCAAATTATCGAAAATGATCCGGACGAGGACATAAACCCAGAAGATAGAGAAGAAGAAAAGCCGCAAGACCCGAATCACAGCGAAATAATTATCGGCTCAACACCGTTCAGGCTGTATGAATGTCAGGGATATGTACGTATAGAAACGGGCTATTACTACCACGATAAAAAGGTCAAGCGCGGTTATGCTTTTCGTATTCAAACGCCGGATATAGAAGAGGCAAGTACTGATACAGCGGAAGTCGACGCCGGGGAGACAAGTATTGAAGTCGATGTACCGGACGGTAATATTGACGTGTTTATGAGGTGTTATTGATATGAGTAACAGGCAATTGCAGGAGAATTTAAAAAAGCTTTTAGGATTAAACAACCGCAATGAAAAGCCGGCAAACCGCCCGCGCGTTCTTGGTGGCTCAAGCGTCGCAAAAATGCCGGCATCAGAAAAAGCACCGGATATCTGCGCGCCGCCGTCAGCCATGCTCCGGTTTGATAATCAAGGCACCCCTACTGCTAAATCAGCCCGTATTATTGACGGGCTTTTTGATGTCAACACGGGTCGTCAGGTGCGGATATTTCTTGATCCGTCTGCTTTTATCTGTGAGAACGTAACTACGTCCTCAGAATATATCTGGTACAAATTGCAGATCAAAGAGAAGTTAACGGCCAGACAGCAAACCATGATAGGCGATTTAGACAGTCCGGTATTGCAGGGGAATAAATGGAGTACCTATCTGGATGTATACGGCATTTTTACCATGCCGGACAATTCGACTATGAGCTTTTTAGACAGCAATATTAAACAGCTTAAGATCTTAAACCGGACAGCAGCAAATGCGCCGGTTTTTTTCTCAACCGTACCACTTAATCAGCAGCTTATTGAGGAGAATAAGGATAAATATAAAAAGGCAGTTACCGAAATCGCCAGTTATTTCAACAACAACATCGACGGGTATACCGGTAAATATGTTACCCAGAGACTGTCCAAACACAAAACCAATACCTGCATTATGGAAACAGCCTATGTATGGCCGCCGCAAATAGTTGACATGTTTAATGATTTTAACAGTTATCTGAATCTCGATTTATCCAAGAAACAGGACGGATTTTGTAAATGGGTCAGCAATGCTGATAATCTGTTTTATACCACTGGAGATAAATTTGATTATTCAGGCGGCAGCTGGTACTGGGGTATAAATCCGCCGGACAGCAAAGATTACGACAGCCGCTGGCGGTTTGCCGATGATTTAACCTATGGCGCAGTTTATTTGCTTGCCAGACGCAATCTGAAATTACAGGAAACCGGCACACTACAGCCATTAAATGAATGGTATATCAACAGTTATGACGATGCGAAAAAAGGCACACAGTTTGCGGATATGGCGGTATCCCTGTATTACCGCCCGCGCTATAAAGAGGATGGCAAAACTCCAACTACCGAGGCGGATTACGTCTTACAGGGAACGATTGAGCCTAAGGGCAATAAATATCTGTGGAGTGTCGATATCTGGCCGGATGATGCGATCATTGAAATGCGCTTCAGTCCGATAACAGGCAAATTTATGCCTCTGCACCCGCTTAATCCTGAATTACTTCCGAATAACCTTAATAATTTAAGCGGACTGAATTTACAGGACAACAAAGATAATCAGTACAGCCTGACTTTAAGCAATGCCGGTTTTTTATTAACCAGTGCAACGGCGGGTAAATCATGGCTGATTGGTTACGATGACTACATACTTATCGAAAAATAAGAAAGTGTAACATGCGATGCTATATAAACAATTTTAGCGCCACGCTGGTTGAAGGACTGGACGAAAACAAAAACAAAGCCTATTTAATTTTAGAGGACCAGGCGATGCAACTGTTAACTGATACTCTGACCATAAGCGACGGCGGTTTTTTTATTCGTCTGACCCTGCAAAACGAAGACGCAACAGTATTTGAGCTTATCGACGTTTACAAAGGCTATCGCGGCGACCTGTTTATTCTTGGCGGCGGCAGAGAGGGTACGCAGCCGGCAGCTTGGGCAGCCGGTACGCGGGTTTTGTGTGCGGCTACTGCCGGCAGTTTCCGTGATACGGCACCAACCCGCACAATCGAACGCTATCCGGAAAATTCCGCAATCATCATTGAAATTGATTACCGCGAGGGTAAATCGCAGCAGATTAATTTAATGCATTTTTCTAACAAGCCGAAGAATTATTCTGTTTATTTCAGCAATATGCAGGACGGGGAAAATATGCTGCTGGAACTGCCGACCGATGAACTGCCGGTATTTTTAAATGCTGACGTATTAGGGGTGCAATCATGAGTACATTAGTTCAGGTGTTCAGACATAACGGCTGGTATTATGTGCAGCCGCTGGGTAAGCCCGGTGTCCGGATAACCGCCTATTTTCCATTCACTGCCAAGCAATACAAAGATAAAACTGTTTTCCTGGATGAAATCACCGGACAAAACAAATATCCGCTAAGGGCAATTACATTAGAAAATTTATGTCACCGGATTCACGGCAACGATAATGCCTTGCTGATCAATAAATATACAGGTGAGACGTATCACGACAAGATGCTCGGCGGTTCAGATTCGCTATTGTTTGGTAATGCGCTGACCATTCGCATTAAGCCGGGCCACTTTGAAGAATACCCGATGATCCTGGCTGTGCTGTATGGCAAAAAAGGCGATTCTCACGGCAAGGATGAAATGCTGATTATTGCTGTTCAAAATTACCAGCTTGTCACTTATTACTATAAAGAAAATGGCGATTACGATTCCTTAAAAAAAACCGAAACCGGTTTTTATATTAATAAAGACGATAAATGGACAAGTATCGGGCTGAATTTCCGCAGTGAAACCGGCTACGGCTTAGCCGGTGCGTATTCTATGCGTACAAGCAAAGCAAATCTTAATATCACTCCCTTACAGGAATTCAGTCATTTATGGCTGTTCGGAATGATGACCGAATCAGATGTTTATTGTAATGAGGATGAATATGAATTGTTGGTTTTTCAGGGCGGGATTGCTAAAGCCACCGTTTACAGCGCATGTTTCGATTATGATGGATTCGCTGCCATTTTTGACGAGGACGAATACGACGACAGCAAGGATCAGGGCGAAATTTTAATAGATGTCCCCAGCGGCGGACTAATCGCAAAAATCTATACCTCTGTTACGAGTACTGGCGGCAGTATCCCCGGCGGCGGCAATGACAATGGCGGCGGCAGTACAGGAGGCGGCGGTACCGGTAATGGCAACGGCGTGGATATCGGCGGCTCAGGTACGCAAAACCCGATAGGTTAAAAACGGAGTAAATGAATCATGGCTTTTAAGTTATACACTGATAAAAAGATGGAAAACGACGCCTGGACGCTTTCATATAACTATAACAGTACTGGCAGCATTGATACGCTGCTGTATTTTGGCAGCCCGAATCCTAAAGAAACACTGACACCGGCAGAAGATGAACAGATAACCCTTACACCGGTTAATACAGCTACGCCATGGGAGCCTAATCAGGTTTATTCTATTAATCAGATTATTGTAAATCCCGCTGGTATCATGTTTCGCTGTGTTACCGGAGGAAAAGGCAGCGCAGCCGAGCCTGAATGGTGGCAAGTTGGAGGCGGCACTATCGGTAGAGCGACATTCATATGTCTGGGTCCTATGTTCCGGCATACAGATATTAAGCTTGCTTTAAACAAAAGTGATTTAGACACCGCAAAAGGCGGTGAAGGCATTGATCTGGGAAAACAGTTACAGGGCGGTGTTGCCATACCGGTTTATATCCGTGATACCAATAACTCATATGAGCCACGCAACGATACATTAGATGCCTGCCGCGGGCTGGAATTGAATAAAACAATTACCACAACGGACACCACCGATTACTAATACTGTATTAAAGTGTAACCTTTTGTCGGTAAAGCAAAAGGGTAAGTAAATGGGGTTTAAGAATCTATATGCGCTTTTAGGAGTTGCGCCAACTGCAACAGAGACAGAGATAGTAAAGGCGATGCGGCAGTTGGCGCAGCTTCAATTAGTATCTTTAGAAGATCTGAAGCTTTGTAAAGAAACTCTGTTAAATCCTGAGGCGCGCAAAAAATACAATGCGCAGTTATTTGCTGAATATCCGGAGGTGTTAGAAGAGTTAACTAAACCAAAAGAGCCTGAGGCTAAGCCTGAACCTGAAAAAAGGAATTTAAAAACTCGGGGCAAACAAAAAAATAACCGTAAATTATGGGTATATTCTGCCATTTTCATATTAATTGTTTTGGCTGTAGCATCAGGTATAGCTTATAAATATTACAAGCCAATATTTGAAGTTAAAAATGCAGTAAAAGATCTATTAAAAGATCCGGAATCAGCAAAATTTTATGATATTAGAAAAGTTGTTAACGGCAAGACTATAAGTTACTGCGGCGAAGTAAATGCAAGAGCAATGTTGGGCGGTTATGGAGGCAAGCAGCGTTTTATTTATGAAGAGGAAGATAAAAAAGCTACTATGGTACCATCGTCTAAGCCGCTAGATGAAAATGTAGAAGTATACATAAGTGCTTTATGGAAAGTACGTTGTGAAAAACTTAATTATGATGAGGTAATGGATGGAGTTAAACATTGGGAAAAATTAGACTCACTTAGAAAAGAGGCTAAAGAAAGTCTAGATAGTCTTATTGAGTACAAATATTCTGGGTCGTCCAGCTATAAGGAGGCAGAAAATATGTATCAACAAATAGTAGATAAAACACAAGATGCTAAAAAAAGAGTATCGATTTATAACTAAATTATTAATTCTTTAGTTTTAAAATATATACCACTCTTCGGAGTGGTTTTTTAATTCAAGGAGTGCAAATGTTTTGGCTAAAATAGAAAACATGTTAATGTTAATGTTAATGTTAATATACAAAACATGAGTGTTAAAACTTCATCAAATACAGTTAGTGGGAATACTGTAGCAGCGATGAAAGAACTACAAAACTATACGTTTAACCAGCTGAGGTGCCATTTAAGAAGAAGTAATTGAAAGGCACCCTAAAAAGGTAGCGACTTGAAGAATTTAGATGAGGATAAAGACAAGAGCGAAGCAAAATTGCTTGATACCTTGTTTTAGAATTTGATTCTAATTACGCAATCAGCTACGCTAAGGACTAGGCGTGGTGTCATGCATAATGCATAGGTTTGGGCACCACCATAAATTTATAATTATCAAATAGTTAGGGGTAAATATGAGTGATTTGGGCACCACCCCATTTCAGTATCAAATGTTTAAGGTTGAGAAACAAGTAGAATTTGAGGATGTTGAAATGGGCGTCCTTAATGATGGGACTCCATATCTAACTGGGCGTGGCTTGGAAAAAATCTGTGGAGTTAGTCATGGGCAACTCCATAGATTTGTTACCGATTGGGATAATGAAAGATTTAAACCTAGAGGCAAGATAATTCAACAATTGCTTGATACCCAAAAGTATCAAGGTAATAGCTTATTCCTGCGTGCACATTATAACGGTACAGAGGTGCTTGCATTTACCGAACCTGTATGTATTGCCGTATTAGAATACTATGCTTTTCATGCTTCTGATAAAAAAGAAAAAGCTCAAAACGCAATTAGAATATTGGCAAGAAGTAAATTTAGAGATTTTGTCTATCAAGCAGTCGGCTATATTCCATCAAGTGCAGATAAATGGAAGCAGTTCCACGACCGAGTCTCTTTGACGTATGCTTCAGTTCCTGTAGGCTATTTTAGTATATTCAAAGAAATTGCTGATATGATTGTCGCTATTGGTCAGCATGGAATATATATTAACGATTCATTTGTGCCTGATATTAGCGTAGGAAGAGAGTGGGCGAAATACTGGAAAGACAATAATTTATCTGATAAATATAGCCAATGCTCGGATTATGAACACAATTACCCATCATATTTTCCTCAAGCTAGGTCTAACCCGCAACGCGTAAGATGCTATCCTGAGGATGCGCTTGGTGAGTTTCGAAGATGGTATAGAAATGTATATGTTGGAGAGGGTAAATTAAGAAACTATATAAATAAGAAAGTTTTAGATTTAAACATTTCTTCTGAATTTGCAGATAAAGCACTTGAGGAATATGAAAAATTATTACTTCCTGGTTAAACAATATATTACACCCTGCTACTGTTTTGATTTACTCAAAGTCATAGGTTAGTTACAAGACTCTTGTCTTGGGTGAGTAGGCAATTATATTAATAATACCGTTTTTGTTTAATTCCACTTTAGAGTGGAATTTTTAATTGTTTATAAGTAATTGATTTTTCCTAGGAGCCGAATTTTCGGCCGCTAGGGAGATAAATATAAGTTATTGATTATTTCTAGAAACGTAAAATTGCGTTTCTAGGAATAAGTAACCATCTTAATGTTCAGATTGACAAATTCGTTTAGGCTTGGCATTATTTAATCCGAGGTTTCAAAGCCTTTAACAAGCGGTAATCACCCCGTCAGCGTGATTTTTTTGTGTCCATGATTCTATCAATGTCTACTAATCCAATTGACATATGATTCCTTTATGGCCGAGAGGGTGAAGAATACAATACCCGCAAGGGGAATAATTCCAGCCTACTTGTTAAGGTCTTTGAACCTCTCGGCCACCCTTTTGGGTTAATTTCAAGATATTAACAAGGAATCTATCATGAACACTTCTTTTTTAGTCCCTGTCTTTTCTGGCAGTTTTAATACCCAAACTGAACTTCTTTGTAATGCACGTGATTTGCATAAAGCTTTGCAGGTTGGTCGAGACTTCTCAAATTGGATTAAGGGAAGAATTGAAGAGTATAAATTTTTTGAAAATCAAGATTATATTTTGATTCGCCAAGATGGGCGAATCAAAACTGGTCGAGGTGGGGATAGAAGAAGTAAAGAATATCACCTCACATTAGACATGGCTAAAGAACTGGCGATGGTAGAAAAAACTGAGGTAGGTCGTCAGGTACGAAAATATTTTATTCAATGTGAGCGTGAAAGATTTATAGGAATACAGCATAAAGCCCTCAGCCACCTAATCAGTAAAGAACAGGCAGATACAATACAACGCGCAGTAGAAGAGCGCAGTCAGCGAACAGGCGAGCCGTATCAGAAAATATATGCCGGATTGCATACCTATCTGAACATCGACAGTTACAGAGCCATGCCGGTTGAGCATTACACCGCTGCACTGAAATACTTGGAAAGCATACCGAATGCGCCTGATATGTTTAAATCTGCTGTTGTTGAAAACAATGTTTTGCGCACTATCAATACAGACGGACGCTGGCTGGTTATTGTTGAAAATAACAGAGTTACATATGCAGAGAATATCAATGGTTATAGTTGTATCAAGGCTGATGTGTTTAAAAAGCTGTTGATACAGACAAAGCAGCAGGCAGAATATCTGATAGAGCTGGCAAAACGCATGAGGGTAATATACGGAGAATGCGACAGCTCAAGGTTAGATCGCCCGATTGAAGAGCTGCATCCTAAGTTTATTATTTAATTGTAATCATAATAAACCACTCTACGGAGTGGTTTCTGGGTTTTAGGAGGTTAAGCGTATGAGTATGCATAGTCCTTGCCATGCAGGTGAAGTATTAAAAGAATATTTAGGTGATACCAGCATTAGTACAGCTGCTAAACATTTAGGAGTAACGCGGGCAGCTCTGTCTAGAATCATTAACGGGAAAACCGGAATCAGTGCGGATATGGCAGTAAGGTTATCTATCTTATTGAATACCAGCCCGCAATTCTGGCTCAATATGCAGGTAAATTATGATTTATGGAAAGCTAGTCAGAAATCACATGCCGATGTGGTTCCACTAAATACAGCATTATCCATCTAACAAAATCAAGCCAACATCTAGCTGGCTTTTTATTTATCCAAAATTAACTTGCTGATACAATAGTATAAATTAAATTAACAATAAAGATTATTATTTGAAAGGTATAAGTCATTTTGCTTTTTGTCATAAAACTACAGACGGTGATTTATTAGCTTGTTTAGATGAACAATAGAATAAATGTATATCTAATTTAATGTTTAATTTGTAAAGGAACAATTTATGTCTAAAAAAAAGCAAATTATTGATGCTATAGATACATCTTTTGATAATGGGGCAAATGATAAATCAAAAAATAATTTACGCTATGCTTTATTGTCTGGAGCTCTTCCTATAGGAGAAATGGAATTACAGTGTGCAGTTTTAAATGATGAAACTAGAGTTTTAACAGCCACGTCTGTTTTTAAAGCATTTAAGCGTTCAAGAAAAGGCATAAATTCCCGGCTTGAAATAGATGGGACCACAATCCCCCCCTTTTTAGCTGCAAAGAACTTAAAACCATATATAAATCAAGATGTTATTAGTAGGACCATTTTGATTAAATATAAAGATGGAAGCACTATAAAAAGTGGCTATAATTCAGAGTTACTTGTTGATATGTGCGAAATATATTTACAAGCTAGAAGAGATGGAGTTTTAACCGAGAATCAGAAAAAATTAGCCTTAGAAGCTGAAATTCTTCAGTCTGCTTTTGCTAG
Source organism: Snodgrassella sp. M0110 (assembly GCF_016101465.1). Lineage (NCBI taxonomy): Bacteria > Pseudomonadati > Pseudomonadota > Betaproteobacteria > Neisseriales > Neisseriaceae > Snodgrassella > Snodgrassella sp. M0110. The sequence goes on from NZ_JACFQM010000011.1 coordinate 36,424, forward strand.
AGTTGGTATTGCGGGTGTTATTGATGAGGCTACTGGGTATCAAAAAGTTAGATCCAATGATGCTTTACGAGTTCTATTATCAAGATATATTGCTGATAGTTTAAGAAAGTGGGTAAAAACATTCCCTGATTCTTTTTTTTATCAACTTGATAGATTGTATGGTAATGAGACGACTACTTCAAAGAATAGACCCAAATATTATGGAAAGTTCATTAATACTTATATCTATGCTCCTATTGAAAATGGATATATCAAAGCAGAACTAGATAAACTAAATATACGTGATGATGGTTCACGTAAAGCTAAATTTCATCAATGGCTTACAACTGATGGTAGAGATGTTTTAATACGCCAAATTGGTAAAGTAGAAGCTAGAGCGGAAATGTTTAATTCAATTGAGGAGTTTAAACAAGCTGAGAAACATCAGAAAATTATATCAATAGCACCTTATCTATTTGATGAAATGAATAAATTAATTCTCTAATGAATATTAGCGCATATTTAAAAGTTGTTTTTTAGTATGGATAATTGAGTATAAAATTTGCTTATTATTTGATTGTGTAACAAATTCAAGCCAGCCATGCGCTGGCTTTTCTATTGCAGCCTTCGGGCTGCTTTTTTATTGGAGTCTGCCATGTCTGATATAGCTGAATTAACCGCCAAAATCAGTCTAGATGATGCGCAGTTCATTAGTGAACAGCCGCGTATCATAAATTTGTCCGAACAGCTGACGATTAAATTTGACAAGATTGTACAGGCTGTGGCGGGCTATGCGAAAAAACTTAATAGCACCTCAGTAGAGGTAAAAAAATTATCGCAAACTCAAAGCAGCTTTGTGTCTTATGTCGATAAAGCCTCTGCTTCTCTGTCTAAAGGTGCTGATAGTGTAAGCAAAGCGTCTGCACAATATGTGAGATTCAGGGAAAATGTTTTACTGGCTAAATCTGCTTTGCAAGCTTTCGATGGTGTTAATGTTGGCGATGCTTCATTAGGAGGTGTTAGGCAGATTCGCAGCGAAATAAGCCAGTTAAAAGATGATCTGAAATTCAAAACCGATTTATCTGTAAATATTAAAATCGGCGATTCTGCCGGCTTTATTGGTGAACAGAAAAAAGTCGTTGAATTACTGAATCAGACAGCCGGCAAAGTTGATAAGGTTACCAGGGCAATAGCAGAATACAACAAGCAATTTAGATTATTAGTTGCCATTACCAAAAGCTGGACGCAATCACAGGCTCAGACTAGTGCCGGCATTGAAAAAATGACCGCAGCAGCCCAGCAAAATCTTGCTGTTTCTACCCGATGGACTAGACAGCTTGAATCCTTAAAGAACGAAATTAACCAATTAAAAACATCAGCAAAAGAGATTGCCGGAGTAGGACTTGTTCCTGGAAGCAGAGAAGAAATTAAACAGGTTCAGGGCGAAGTAGAAAAATTAAAAACTGAATTAGACAAGGTGAAAGCCACTGCGCCAGCAATAAAAAATGCATTTTCTACTATCGCAAAATTCACAATCGGGGCTTTTGGTATTGGTGAAGCTAAAGGAATGCTGGACACCTATACGACACTAACCAATCGTATCAAGCTGGTTACTCAGTCAGAGCAACAGTTAAAAGAAGTACGCGCCGAAATAGCACGCGTTTCAAGTAGTACCGGACAAAGCTTAGATGCAACAGCGGCAATTTATCAGCGACTGGCTCAGGCATCAGATCAATCAGGGCTTTCCGGTCAAAAGCTGTTAACAGTTACTGATTTGATTAGTAAAGCAATGGTAATTGGCGGCGGTAGTGCGCAGGCTCAGGAAAACGCGCTTATCCAATTAGGTCAGGCTATGGCTTCCGGCAAGCTAAGCGGTGACGAACTCAATTCAGTATTGGAACAGGCTCCCGGCTTGGCAATGGCAATTGCAAAAGGTATGGGTGTATCAGTTGGGGCGTTAAAGACATTAGGCAGTACAGGCAAAATCACATCGCAGCAGCTTGCTGAAGCAATTTTGAATCAGTCTACGCAGATTCAGTCAGATTTTTCTAAAACCAGCCGCACGATTGATCAATCATTACAGAACATCAAAACTCAGCTTACTATGTTTATAGGCGGCAGTGGCGAAGCGACTGGTGTGGCGAAATTGCTTGCTGATGCCTTGCAGCTGGTAGCCAATAACATTGATCTGATTGCGACGGCTGTTGTCGGCTTTTTAGGATTAAAGCTTACAGCTTATTTGCTGGCCGCAACTGCTGAAGTAACCGCCTTTACCGCATCGTTAGTGTTACAGGCATCTGTTGCAACAAAGGCAGCGCAGGCTAATGGTGTATATGCAGCTTCGCTTGGCTTAATAAAAAGCACGGCAATGGCTGGGACGTTTGGCAATATCATCAAAAGTCTGTCGACCATACGGGCAAGTATGGCTGCATTAGCCGCGACGCGTCTGGGTACCCTGGCGATTGCTTTTGCTGCGGCTGCTGCTCCAATTCTGGCTGTTGGCGCAGCCATATACACTGTTTATGAAGCGGGTAAATCGTTAATTGCTTTTTTTAAGGGTGAGGATGCATCTAATCCGATTAGTGACTTTTTTGATAAGATTTTAAGAAAAATTGGTATTCTAAAAAATGAAACAGAAACTTTAGGCGGGCTTCTATACGATCTTACTCATGATTCTAATGGCAATTTTCAGTTAGGAGGGACAGTAACACTTAAAACAAAACAGGAAGAAAAAGAAGGGAAGCAATCACAGAAAAAGCAAAATGAAAATCAGCAAGCCGCTGCTAATCTTGCTCCTTTAGGCAAGGAAGCTATCGAACTTAAAGATAAAATGCAAAAGCTTACTGACAACACAGAAAAAGCAGCAAAAGAGTTAGGGAAATCAGAAGAGCAACTAATCCGGCAAAATGCTCAGGAATTATTAAATTAGTTTAAATCTAAAACCACAAATGAAGCAGAAATAAAAGCTGTAGAAGAGCTTGTTAAGAAAGTTAATGCAGAAACCAATAAGCTGGAAGTCGGTAAACTGTCAGAAGCAATTAACAGTGCTCATGATCAAATTGCCGAAACGGTTAAAAACTTTGGCAAAACTTCGGAACAGATCGAAATATCCAAGCAGCAAATAGCGTTAGAAACCATGGCGCGGAAAGGAGCGACACAGGCAGAACTTACGGCAGCCAAGGCTAAAGTTGAGGATACGCAGAAACTATATGCTCATCAGAAAGCTCTTGAGACTGAGCAAAAATACCGCGAAGAAAACAATAATTATTTGCAAGACATGAGAACTAAGGCTCAAGAGCTTGCGGCAGAATTATCAGGCGGTAAAGATGGTTTAATAGCTTTTCAGCTTGCTGCGAAAAACGCATCAGACGAAACAATCCGACAGGCACAGGCTACTAATAAGGTGGTTGAGCAACTACAGGCGCAAATGCAAGTAACGCAGGCGTTAAACAGCTTAAGCGATCAGGTAGCAAAACTGAGAATGAATGATACTCAGAAACAGCTTTACGATCTGAAAAAACAGGGGGCAACATCTGAACAGCTAAAGCAGGCAAAAGCTTACTTAGATCAAATTGAGCGGGACAAGCAATTACAGGAAAAAACCAAAAAAGCCGCTGAAAAACTGGATACAGCAGGAACATCTTTAACTGATGCAGCTAAGGCAATCGGTAGTTTTGGCTCATCAGCAAGAGATAATCAGGCTAAGGAAGAAGAAAGGAAGAAAAAAGAACAGGCAGAGAGTGAAAATTCTGTGATCGGTTTTATTTCAGGGAAAGGAAAAATTGATGATTTAACCGTCGATAAATTGAATATTCCTACTCTTCCGGCAAATATTAGTCTGCCGCCACAGCTAAAAAATGGTGGTTTGGCTAATACGAAAGACGGCTTAACTGATCTGGTAAAAGTGTCAAAAATTGAAACGCAGAATTTATCAGTTAGTAATAAGTTAGCCAACGATGCCAGCCCGAAATCGGCAGATTCGAAGGCATCAGCCGGAGCCACGGAAACGCTAAAAATTGATTTTACATACAACGGAACTAAGCTTATAGGCGAGATACTCACCAATCCTATTTTTAAAAAACAATTTATACAATTCTTTGAGGGATTAATAGCTGATTTAGCCAAAAATTTAGCTTAAATAATACGCCTGTAACAGGGCATTTTTTATGGAGTAAATATATCATGACAAAAGCAATTAAATGGCTGTACTGGCTGCTTGATTTGCGGTTTCTACCGGACAAACTGCAAAACTGGCTATTCGGTACCGGCACGCGAATAATCGAAGTACTGAACGGATTCGCTATGCTGGGTTTTGCGCTGGTGTTTGGCCTGCATGGTGACGAGATAATTAAGGAGGATCTATACGGTAAATTCCCGCATTTATACCCTAAGGTATTCGTCACGATTTTAATAGTAGTCGCAATCGGGCAGCTATTTGCTGCCTTTTTTCATTCCAGCCGCAGCAATATTTTATCCGGGTGTTGCCTGTTGTGGTCGGCGCTGATCTGGTTCGTGATATCAGGAACGTTTATCGCCGCCTATCCGCCACTGTCCACAGGCATGACCACCTATCCACTGATTGCCATCATCTGTGCACTGGCCGGCAGAAATCTGATTAAAAACACACAACAGGCAGAAGATAAAAAAGGCGGTGAATGATGAATGAAGCATTTACACTGGCAACATGTTTTGCCCTTGCCGGTGGCTTTCTTGGCTCGCTGGTAGTGTCTGATTACCGACGCTACGGGGTAATGCTTACTGTGACATTCATCATTATAGGGATGGTTTTTTCAGCCGCTATAACAGAGTATTTCTTCACGCAGAATCACCCGTGGCTGTTTGCCGGTGCCGGTGTGTTTGCCGGAATGGCTTCGAAATCTCTGTTAGACGCATTCAAAGCAACTGCGCCGAAGCTGGCTAAAAAACTGATTAATGCTGTGTGTAACAGAGCAGAAAAGATAATCGGTGATACAGATGATAAGCATAAATAGGGTGCCGGCTGCATGGCTAACTTGATTCTGTTACGCAATCAACTGCTATGATGCATGATACATAGGTTTGGGTACCACCCTAAATTTATAATTATCAAATAGTTAGGGGTGAATATGGGAGATTTGGGTACCACCCCATTTCAGTATCAAATGTTTATAGTGATTTGATTGTGTAACAGATTCAAGCCAGCCATGCACTGGCTTTTTATTGCAGCCTCTGAGCTGCTTTTAAAGGACATTTGTTTATGGCTTATTCTGCTGTTTCAGTGGCTAATTCTATTATTAAGTTAGCAAAAGAAAAAGGAATTAATGATTTAACTCCTATGAAGATCCAAAAACTGATGTACTTTGCTCAGTTCTTTTATTTAAAGAACTTTGAAGATGGTATTTTGATTGATGATAACTTTGTTCGTTGGAGATTCGGTCCTGTTATTCCTTCACTTTATTATCAATTGAGAAGTTATGGTTCTAAACCCGTTCATGATTATATTCGACAATTATCTCCAGACTATGAAGCGATTGTATATATGATGTCGAAAAAAGATTCGACAAGTTGGGATTTTCTTGATCAGGTTTTTGATAAATTTGGCCATTTAGATGTAATTTCATTATCTGCTTTAACACATCGTAAAAATTCATCTTGGAGTGCTGGTGCCATTGATACAGTTATAAATATAGATGATATGAAAAAATCATCTTTATAAGAATTAACTACTTGTTATATCTTTAAAATATAAATATAATATATTTACAACTAAGGGGATAGAATGATTAATGGCTTTGAATGGAGTCAGGAAAAAGCAGCAAGCAATATCAAAAAGCACGGTGTATCATTTGATGAAGCTGTTACGGTATTTTGGGACGAAAATGCTTTAATAATTAATGATCCAGATCATTCCGAAGATGAAGACCGTTTCATATTGCTAGGGATGAGTGAAAATTTACGTGTATTAGTGGTTATTCATTGCGAAAGAGGCAATACAATCCGTTTGATTTCAGCAAGGACGGCCACCAAGCAAGAACGCAAACAGTACGAGGCACATTTATGAAAAAAGAGTACGATTTTAGTCAGGCAAAACGTAATCCGTATTCAGGACAGCTAAAGAAAACAATCACTATTCGGATTGATGAAGATAGTATTACTTATTTCAAAGATATGGCTGATGAAACCGGATTGCCGTATCAGGTTTTAATGAATATGTATTTAAAGGATTGTGCCGAAAACAAGCGCAAGCTTGATATTAAATGGACTAAGTGAATTTTAAAGAATTGAATAAGCTGCCAGTAGGCAGCTTTTTTCATGTCAAAAAAATACCCTCATGACGGAGGGGAGTCTCTGAGGGTTAATCGTGGTAAGAAGTTTTGAAGCAGTTCAATAATACAAGAATAAATTTAAATTATCTATACACAGCAGCCGTTATGGCTGCTTTTTTTATGCATGAAAGGTTTAGCAATGAATGAATTATCATGGATTAGTGAGGCACGCAGGCACATCGGTTTGCGTGAGATTAAAGGCGCTAAACACAACCCGACAATCATAAAATGGCTTGATGATATGGGTAAGTACAGTACGGAAAGCAAAGCATGGTGGCGTGATGATGAAACGCCATGGTGTGGCTTATTTGTCGGGCACTGTTTGGGTGAAACTGGGCGATATGTGGTCAAAAACTGGTTCAGAGCCAGAGAGTGGGATAATGCTCAATTAATGACCAAGCTAGATAAACCCGCATATGGCTGTATTGTTACCTTTACCCGGCAGGGTGGCGGTCATGTTGGTTTTGTTGTGGGAGTAGACGCAAAAAATAATCTGATGGTACTAGGCGGTAATCAAGGGGATGAGGTCAAAATTGCTGCTTTTTCACGCAGTAGGGTAACCGGTTATTACTGGCCTAGCATATGGTCTGGTAAAGCAGTTAAATCATCTCCTTTACCTGGTCGATATGCGCTCGCTTATAGGTAATCTTTCCTTTAACTCTACCACCATTAATATTTTCAATGGTGAAAGTGTTAACACTTCCATCAATCAATCCACCATCGTTGATAATTTCATCTGCATCAACACTACCACGGATTCGACTATTTTTAGAATTAATAACCTTAGCTATAACATCTCTGCTAAGCCTAGCATAATCACGCAAGCTTATACTATTAGCTTTAATTTCTGCGCAAATTCGTGTACCTCCACTAATATCAATCTTATCAGCATTTACAAAGTAAGCGAAGACCCTTCCTTTTCTGTTGGCTGTTAATTTTCCATCTACATTAAGACTACCTTTGATGTAAATAAGCTCTTGAGTAGAAACATCGCCTTTAATATGTACATCACCGGGGTAAAAAAGATTACCTATTAAATTATTAAGTTCTAAAGGTGGATAAGTGGGAGGCAAGCAATCTACTAACCATTCTCCAAAATCTCTATAATCTAACTCTTCATAACCTAACTCTCCGCATCGCTTCAATACCTCTAAAGCTTCTCCGCCATTAGGGAAATGCTGTTTAAAAGCTTGAAGCCCATCTTTACAAGCTTTCATTTCTTCAAGCCATTCTTGAGTAATTATGAACTGTTTTTCTTTAGCTTCCATTTTTATTCTCCAATAAAAAAGCCAGCGGTTAGCTGGCTTGGGTTAGTTAATCAAATTGGCATTATCTGCTTTAAGACTACGTACATCATCAACCGTGGTGGAGAACACCACAGTTGAATTCTGGCAATTGTTAATCAGTCGTGGTGAGCTCCACAACAACTGAATTTTAGATATTTCACCCAACCGTTTCGATCTCCATAACGGTTGAATTCTGATAATTTGATTCAGTTGTTATGATCTCCATAACGACTGGATTCTGTAACGAGATTGGCAAAATTTAATTTAGCTTTATTAAAGTAATTTTTATACTGATATTAAGAAGAGAGTAGGGCAATTAATATAAAAATAATCACGACAACTGAATAATAGTTAATGCTTATACATAGAAGCAAAACTACGGGTTTAGTTGTAGAAATCGAATTTTAATGACAAATAATTTTTGCCTTATTTAAGCCAAACTAAACTAAAACTAAGGTAAATGAACTAAAATACGCAGGCGGTTCATTTATTAAAAAACAATAACTTAGATAATTATTTATCAGACTCTTAATCCATTTGTCCAGGGTTCGATCCCCTGACGACCCACCACAAATTAATTTCTTAAATTCAATAGGTTATATGTTTTTTTTTGGGTTTTAATGAATAGCCCATTGAGTTTTTATTTTTTCATGCAATTTGCATAATTGCTGTCAATCTTAGCTGCATTGTGTGTCTAAATAACCTTGATTAACTTTAGTAAACTGCCAGAAACGCGCGCGTATTGCAGATTCGTCGACCCATGTTTTTTCTCCACAAAATCCCGAAACAAATGCCCTAAATTTTTTATTTAGGTTATAGAATCTGGATCGAGGAATATTATGAATTTTTTAGTCAGAAAATGTATAGTTTTTTATAATAGCTTTTATAGTTATTATTTCGTAACATTTATGGATCAATATATTTAGGTTAACATGTAGTAAGGGGTTGGTTGATATGCATTGTTTAGTTCGTATTGCTTTTGTTATATTGGCTTGTTCAGTGACATCAATGGGGTTTGCTTATGAGTATAGCCAACCAACTATCGATAGTTATATGAGCTATTGTACGTTTGGCGATTTTTTTGGTAAGGCTCGCTGTGAATGTGCTATTAAAGAGATACAAAAATCGATGTCAGAAGAAGACTATCAAGCAGCAATTAAAGAGGGGGTTAATACTGGCGAAATAAACCCTGAGGCCTTGGATGTTTGGAATCATGCCCTCAACGTTTCTTGTCGGGATGTTCAATCCCCTGATGATCCCCCACCACAATTCCCATTTGTGCTGCCTTAAATCAAGCCTTTTGTGTTTTTACATAGTTTTGAATGCAAAAGCAGCTGAAATCTTTCCATAAATATGGAAAGATTTCAGCTTTGTACGTGTAATGATTTCTTGGGCATAATTTTTATTATCACTTAGCTTGTATACGCTTAACAAGCAGATTCTTCGGGGTAGCAATCACATATACACCATCGCCACGATATGTATATTAGAATCTTTGAATTTATCAGTTTCAGAGTCTGCGAATAAGTCAATTTGCTTGAATTGAATATATCCGTTTCGTGCTTGATTCTCATAAATTATTTCATCTAATTTATAAGCATTTTTCATTTGTCCATTACCAGTTTCCAACCATACAGGGTCGACACCAAGTACCTGTGCAATTGTTGCTATATTTGTACTTTCTTTATTGCGTCCTGATTCAAGGGCAGCAATTGCCGACTGGGCTCTGCCAATTCTGGTTGCTAATTTCCTTTGACTTATTCCTTTTTCAAACCGCGCTTTTTTTAAGTGTTCTTTTAAACCATTCATATTATTACCTTAAAATAAAAGGTACTATTTTCACCATTGATGACTGTCGATGAAATAATTTTTAAGTTATAAATCTATTGAGACTATAAGAATCAAATTTCAAGTAACATCAAAAATAATTTCAATGCCCGGATTCCAGAAACAAATAAAAATTTGCTATAAATAAATCTTTAATTTATGTTATAACCTTTATATATGAACAGTCTGCATTAAAGGATTAGGGTATGGATAAATCTTCTATAACTGAAGAATTGGAAGCATTATTTGATTTGCTTGAAAAAGGGGCGATTACTAAAGAAGAGTATGAAGCTCAAAAAGCTTTACTCTTATCAAATCAAAAGCAACAGCCTATAAATACAAATATATCCTTCCCAGAATCTGTAGAATCTCAGGATGAATCAATCCCAGTATTTATAGAACAGCCTGCTCAGGTTCAAAATCAGCAATCTCACAGTAACAGTGTCAAGATTATTTTAATTATCATGATTGGAATAATCATACTTGTAGCGATGTTTTTTATTTTTTTCAGCAATAGAGCAAATACTTCCCCTGTTAATGACCAAAATACTCTTTCAGCCAGTATGGCCAGTAGTGTTATCACAGTGAATGCCCAGCAACCCAGTGATACAACTTCGGAAGCAGACACAGATGAAACAGGTTTGAATCTTAATAAAAAAACACCTGAAGAACTCAATAAACTATTGATTAAATTTCAGCAAGAGCGTGCTAATGCAGTAGCTAATTTACGCTCTGTATGGGCTGGTCTTGATCCTGATTTCAAAGCAACAGTGCAGCAAGAACAGAAAGATTGGGATAGCACCGCATTAGCAGCTAATTGTTCTTTATCAGGTTACAGCACACCATTAGCACAACAGGTAGCTAATCAGTATTGCGAAACCATGATGCTAAATAGCAGAGCCCAAAGTTTACTGGATGAACAGTCATCTTCTCTGGCTGATATAAAACAGGAAAAAACAGCTCAAATGGATAAAATGGCAGCTGATGCGTTAAAAAGAGTAAACTTAACTTGGTCAACAATTCCGGAAGATATACAACAGAACCTGAATCAGACTTTTGAACAGTGGTCTGATGAGGTAAACCAATATTGCCTTTCCAGACCAACAGCCCAGAATCTTACTGAAACTCAAATAAATTATGATAATTGTGTCATAAAAAAATCTGAAAGCAAAATCAAAGAACTGAACGGCTATAAAATCTAGTTTTAATCCAAAAGGCAAATTTAATCATAGTTTGCCTTTTAGTAAATACTTTCGAATACGAATAGCTATGAATTGTTTTTTACCCGGTAAAATTTAAATAAAATATGGGCAAACAAAAAACCATTGTTTACAATACGCCTACTTAAACTTTAAAGCAGGACATTTAATTATGGCAGATTTTAATCAGATTCTAGATGCTGGTAATGTAGACGGCGGTATTATTAATGTAGTAGTTGAAATTCCGGCCGGATCAAACCATAAAATAGAATGGGACAGAAAACTGGCTACCATGAAACTGGATCGCGTTGAACCTGTTATTTTTGCTAAACCAACCAACTATGGGTTCATACCGCAAACACTGGATGAAGATGGTGATGAACTGGATGCATTAATCATTACCGATCAGCCATTGACTACCGGTATTTATCTGGAAGCCAGAATTATTGGCGTAATGAAATTTGTTGATGATGGCGAAGTGGATGACAAAATTGTTGTTGTACCAGCCGACGATCGCAATAATGCAAATGCAATTCAAACATTGGCCGACTTACCAGCACAATTAATAAAACAAATTGAATTTCATTTTAACCACTATAAAGATTTAAAAAAGGCCGGTACAACTCAAGTAACACATTGGGGCGATATAGGCGAGGCAAAAAGTATTATTCGTGAATCTCAGCAACGCTGGAAACAAAAATAATTTAAACATAGTATCTATGCAAACATAATATTCGGGATTGCTGCGAAATTTGATGTTTGGTATGTTCAGATATCGCAGCAAATTTTCAAATACAAAAACTTAATTTCTTTAAAGGGAATTACAAAAGGGGGTAAACCGCAACAAGTTAACAGACACCAAAATATAAACAGACCGCAGCAGGGTATACGTCCACTTTTTAGTAAAGCCTGGGCTGATTCTCAGATAATCTACAATAAAAATGATACTAAACAAGAACGATGAGATCGAGTTGCTGGAATCATTGGCGGTCAAGTTGCCCGTAATATTTATAATGAAGATCCCAAACAAAAATGGAATAACACTTGTGCTGTTCGCATGAGTTACATTTTGAACTTTTCAGGATTAAAGATAACACCTGCAGGTAGAAAAACTGTATCTAGAAAAGATAAAAATTGGTACGATTATCGAGCAAGTTATTTAATTGATTTTTTGAAAACACAATGAGGGAACCTAAAATTATAAAATATCCCACTGTGATTGGAAGAAAAGAATAATTTTATTCTAAATTTCAGGGTGGTCTGACGCTATAGGCCATGCTACGCTATTTAACGGGAACACATATTACGATCATTGTTATTTTAGAGAAAATGAACCAGAAGCAGATTATATAACAGATCGCGCTTATTTTTGGGGGTTAAAATGAAAAAAATTCAATTACAAATTTTATGCAGTTGTTTATTATTGTCATCAATATGTAATGCATCAGAGCTTCATTTAAATGCCATGACACCTGAAGCAATAAATCGAACTTTTATCCAAAACTTTAAAGATATGGTTTTTGCATCTTGTGTAGCAAAGGCTTATAAAGATGATGGAAATGCAGGGATAGATGCAGGAAGCAGTGTAACTGCTCTACAGGACTGGATTGATTACGACCTTGGTAAAAGTATAGATGAAAAAACGAGATTGATTAATTCTTATTTATCACGTGATTATTTTAATCCATTGGCTGAATCAGAAGTTAAAGGTCTTAAATTTGACTTTTTAAAATGTCTGGACCTTTATCATAGTAAAGAGCTTGATAAACTTGCCAGAAAAGTCGTTCCATATCCCCAAAGAAAAACAAGTCAAGGATATTAAATTTGATATATTAGACAATTTGAATAAAAAACAAAAATATTTGATTTAAATAAGAGGATTAAAATGAAAAAGGCGAAATTAAAAATTTTTTATAGCTGTTTTTTATTATTACCTTTAATATGTGTCGCATCAGATATCCCAAAACATACATTTAAACATGATTATCCAGATGCACCAAAACGTACTTTTATACAAAACTATAAGGATATGGTCTTTGCATCTTGTTTAACTAAAGCATATAAAGATAATAAAGATATAGTAAAAGATGTTGGTAGTAGTGAAGGTGCATTACAGCAATGGGTTTCTTACGATATAAATGAAAGCGTAAATGAAGAGTTTAAAATAATTAATTCTTATTTATCTCGTAATTATTTTAATCCAATAGTGGAGGCACAATATAGTTAATACATATCTTTCACGTAATTATTTTAACCCGCTTGCCGAGGCAGAGATAAAGGGTATCAAATTTGATTTTTTAAAATGTTTAGACCTTTATCACAGTAAAGAGCTTGATACTCTTGCAAGAAAAATGATTTCACATCCACACGACAAGGTAAAAAATAATTGGCTTAAGCTAAAGTAAAAAATTAAGATTTAATTTTCTGATCACAGTGAAAAAGAAAAGCAAGTTAAGGATATGATATTAAATTTGATATATTAGACAATTTGAATAAAAAACAAAAATATCTGATTTAAATAAGGGGATTAAAATAAAAATGGCGAAATTAAAAATCTTGTATAGCTGTTGTTTATTATTTTCAACTTTATTATGTGGTGCATCAGAACTTCATTTAAATGCCATGTCACCTGAAGCATATAAACGTACAAACTTACAAAATTTTAAAGATATAGTTTTAGGACGTTGTATAGCTAAGGCATATCGTGGTGACAAATCAGCGCCAAAAGATGCCGGAAGTAGTGCGAGTGCATTAATTGATTGGACGTACTTCGATTTAAACGAAACTGAGGCTGTGCACAATTTAATAGATAAGTATCTCTCACGTGATTATTTTAATCCATATGCTGAATTGCCATGTCACCAGAGGCTCCAAACCGTAATTTTTTAAAGAACTATAAAGATATGGTTTTTGCCACTTGTATAGCTAATGCATATAAAGATGATAAACATGCAGCCATAGACGCCGGAAGTAGCGCCAGTGCGCTACAGGATTGGATTGCTTATAGCATTGACAACAGCATAGAAAGACAAATTGTATTGGTAAATTCTTATTTATCCCGTGATTATTTCAATCCATTAGCTGAGACAGAGGTAAAAGGGCTTAAATTTGATTTCCTAAAATGTCTGGATCTTTACCATAGTAAAGAGCTTGACAGACTTGGCAGAGATGTTATTTCAGAACCTTGGAGAAAAGCAAGTCACGGGTATTAAATCCTGATTTTTTACCAGAAAGTAAGTCAAAATACTGATTTTAGTATATTAAGAACGGTATAATAAAATTTAACATAATAATTATTATGCGAAATAATATTTTGGTTATGGAAATCTTTCTCATCCTCCTCAATTAGCTTTCTAGTCCGAATTCCCTGCCAAGAAATCAGTCCAACATTTGTTACATCATTTTTCAGGTCTGCATACGAACCAAGCTGTACAGATGATAGACCGTTTCACGAAGAGATGCATAATTTGCTGAGCATAATTTATATATCCTTTTGCAGGTGTAGATATTGCAGGGAAAGCCTTTGGTGAACAAAAAATTACATAGGATATTATAAAGATATAACAGTAAAACAACTATTGAACCATCTGACATTAGAAGCAGAAAAAATAGTGACCGATTATATTTTAAAACATGCTAAATAGATTTTTTAGAGCTTCATGACTTTGCCTAATGATGAGTCATAGTAATACTCACCTGTCCTCAATAACTTTCTTTGATACCATGATAAAGGATATTCGATATCACCCCAATCGGGATCATAGGTGTAGTATTCATTTTTAAGACCGTCAATTAAGTCGTCAATATGTGCATATAAATTTGGGGCTAACACATTAGAATACCCAGAAACAGAATTGATAAGGCGCCCAAAATATTGTTCTCTCAAATCAATCAAAATAAAACAACATGAACCACTATCGTATAAAGGCATTAACTCATATGATATTGTTGTATCTATGTAATCTTTCTGTGTATCGTCATAACTGAGTCCTTCTAAATCTTTCTTTTCAGCATCTTCTGAAATAATATTATAATCCATTTGTAAGCTTATGAATGAAGCATATTCTTCATCAGTAGTATATTCTTTTATTAAAAGTTTTGGTGTTAATGGGGTATATACAGTATTAATTAGTAAATGTAATGACTCATCTTCACATAAAGAAAGTAGTTTCTTTATTTCTACTGGTATTTGAGAACACGTTGATGATTTTTTGCAAATAATTGTTTCTATCTGTGTAAAAATAGCAAGATCGTCATTTTTAATTGAATAATCTTGAGAGAAAATAGTATTTTTAATTTCTTGAAGCATCTCAATAGCGGTTTCAACTTTCATATAGGACCTTCCAATAGTTAAGATTGAAATTTTTTATAGGAATAAAAGAAATTTTTCAAGGCGACAATTGTTATCACGTATTTTAACACATTGATTGATATCAGAACTAATGTATCTTGTTAAAGATAGTTTTTAATCACAAAATTCAGGCGGATCAACTAACTCTTCTAAATAATCAAATTCTATAGGCTTAGGAATGTCTGGATAAAACCCTATCTCTGTTGCATCTAAGAGTTCTTTCGCGGCTTTGCGAAGTTCTATCCAATAATCAGACTCCATAAAACTTTTATAAGAATAAACAGTATCATCCATATTTTCTAATAATTCATGAAACTGCTCGTCTTTTTTTAAAATATTTTCATCATCAAAATCATCAATAAAACTTCGGTATTCTAATGAAGTAATAAGTGCTATAAGGACATTTTTCGTAGGCCTCTCATAATCTTTGTCATTTTGATTTAAAGGTGGATATTCAAAATATTGCAGTTGTTGCTCTGGTTCTAATGTCATAAATGATATTAGCATCCAATAATCTGCCGAATCATAATACACTGTTTCCCATATAGGAGGTTTCATCTTTTATCCTTAATAGAATTGTCTTTTATTGATTCCATTTTAAAATATGATAATGGAAATTGCCATCTATCCAATATTCTGGCTCATAATGTTTCTTTTCCTTTTATCCACTATGATCTGGTGCGGGAGTATGATGGCTCTAACACCACTTCACTGTAAGGACACTCACTATCTACTAAGTATTATGTTTCATGTGTATGGTTTGCCTATGCAGAAAACATAAAACAGGGATTACATATTGTAATCCCTGTTAACAAATAGCTTTTAATCCCAAAATTCAGGCGGATCAACTAACTCTTGTAAATAATCAAATTCTATAGGCTTAGGAATGTCTGGATAAAACCCTACCTCTGTTGCATCTAAGAGTTCTTTCGCTGCTTTGCGAAGTTCTATCCAATAATCAGACTCCATAAAACTTTCATAAGAATAAACAGTATCATCCATATTTTCTAATAATTTATGAAACCGCTCGTCTTTTTTTAAAACATTTTCATCATCCCAAAAATCATCAATAAAACTTCGCAATTCTAATGAAATAATAAGTGCTAAAAGGACGTTTTTCGTAGGCCTCTCATAATCTTTGTCATTTTGATTTAAAGGCGGATATTCAAAATATTGCAGTTGTTGCTCTGGTTCTAATGTCATAAATGATATTAGCATCCAATAATCTGCCGAATCATAATACACTGTTTCCCATATAGGAGGTTTCATCTTTTATCCTTAATAGAATTGTCTTTTATTGATTCCATTTTAAAATATGATAATGGAAATTACCATCTATCCAATATTCTGGCTCATAATGTTTCTTTTCCTTTTATCCACTATGATCTGGTGCGGGAGTATGATGTAATTGGCATGTTTTTTTTCATGTCCATGTCTAAACCAAATAACTGACCACTCGCTTTTCCTTTTGCACCAAAAACTAATTTAATAGGTACTTTTTCATTAACTTGATTTGTACTATTAGGTTACTGCTTAATAGTTTGCCCATTGTGTGCAGAAAACATAAAACAGGGATTACATACTGTAATCCCTGTTAGTAAATAGTTTTTAATCACAAAATTCAGGCGGATCAACTAACTCTTCTAAATAATCAAATTCTATAGGCTTAGGAATGTCTGGATAAAACCCTACCTCTGTTGCATCTAAAAGTTCTTTCGCTGCTTTGCGAAGTTCTATCCAATAATCAGACTCCATAAAACTTTCATAAGAATAAACAGTATTGTCACCACCATCTAATAATTTATGAAACTGCTCGTCTTTTTTTAAAACATTTTCATCATCCCAAAAATCATCAATAAAACTTCTCCCTTGTAATGTAATAAGAAGTGCGAAAAGGACATTTTTCGTAGGCCTCTCATAGTCTTTGTCATTTAGATATAAAGGTGGATATTCAAAATATTGCAGTTGTTGCTCTGGTTCTAATGTCATAAATGATAGTAGCATCCAATATGCTGCAATATCACAATACACTGTTTCCCATATAGGAGGTTTCATCATTTATCCTTAATAAAATTGTCTTTTATTGATTCCATTTTAAAATATGATAATGGAAATTACCATCTATCCAATAATTTATCTCAATTTTTTTCTTTCCATCTAGTCTACCATGATCTGGCGCGGGAGTATGATGATCCATTCTAATTAATTGGCGTGTTTTTTTCATGTCCATGCCCAAACCAAATAACTAGGCCACTCACCTCTTTTTCTGCAACAAAAACTAATTTAATAGGTACTTTTTCATTAACTTGATTTGTACTATTAGGTTACTGCTTAATGGTTTGACCATTGTGTGCAGAAAATATAAAACAGGGATTACATACTGTAATCCCTGTTAGTAAATAGTTTTTAATCACAAAATTCAGGCGGATCAAATATCTCTACTAAATAATCAAATTCTATAGGCTTAGGAATGTCTGGATAAAACCCTATCTCTGTTGCATCTAAGAGTTCTTTCGCTGCTTTGCGAAGTTCTATCCAATAATCAGACTCCATAAAACTCTCATAAGAATAAGCAGCATTATCACGATCACTTATTAATTTCTGAAACTTCTCGTCTTTTTTTAAAATATTTTCATCATCAAAATCATAAATAAAATTTAGGTCTTGTAATGTAAGAAAAAGTGCTCTAAGGACATTTTTCGTAGGCCTATTATAATCTTTGTCATTTAGATATAAAGGCGGATATTCAAAATATTGCAGTTGTTGCTCTGGTTCTAATGTCATAAATGATACTAGCATCCAATAATCTGCCGAATCATAATACACTGTTTCCCATATAGGAGGTTTCATCTTTTATCCTTAATAGAATTGTCTTTTATTGATTCTATTTTAAAATATGATAATGGAAATTACCATCTATCCAATAATTTATCTCAATTTTTTCTTTCCATCTAGTCCACCATGATCTAGCGCGAGAATATGATGATTAGGTTACTGCTTAATGGTTTGACTATTGTGTTCAGAAAATATAAAACAGGGATTACATATTGTAATCCCTGTTAGTAAATAGTTTTTAATCCCAAAATTTAGGCGGATCAAGTAACTCTTTTATTAAATTATCGGGCGGATCAAATATCTCTACTAAATAACCAAATTCTATCGGCTTAGGAATGTCAGGATACACTCCCAATTCAGCTTCTTCTAAAAGCTCTTTTGCAGTTCTTCTAAGACTTGACCAATAGTTTGATAACATAAAGCTTTCATAAGAATAAATGGTACGATCGGTAGTCTCTAATAGATTTCGAAACTGTTCATCTTTTACTAAAATACTTCCTTCATCATATTCATTGATGAATGGATAATCATATAAAGCGTTTGAAAGAGCAATGAGAACATTTTTCGTAGGTCTATTATAATCTTTGTCATTTAGATATAAAGGCGGATATTCAAAATATTGCAGTTGTTGCTCTGGTTCTAATGTCATAAATGATACTAGCATCCAAGATACAGACATATCATAATAAACTGTTTCCCATATAGGAGGAAATTCCATCTTTTATCCTTAATAGAATTAACTTTTATTGATTCCATTTTAAAATATGATAATGAAAATTACCATCTATCCAATATTCTGGCTCATAATGTTTCTTTTCCTTTTATCCACTATGATCTGGTGCGGGAGTATGATGATCCATTCTAATTAATTGGCGTGTCATTTTCATGTCCATGCCCAAACCAAATAACTGACCACTCACCTCTTTTTCTGCAACAAAAACTAATTTAATAGGTACTTTTTCATTAACTTGATTTGTACTATTAGGTTACTGCTTAATGGTTTGACCATTGTGTACAGAAAATATAAAACAGGGATTACATATTGTAATCCCTGTTAATAAATAGTTTTTAATCACAAAATTCAGGCGGATCAACTAACTCTTGTAAATAATCAAATTCTATAGGCTTAGGAATGTCTGGATAAAACCCTACCTCTGTTGCATCTAAGAGTTCTTTCGCTGCTTTGCGAAGTTCTATCCAATAATCAGACTCCATAAAACTTTTATAAGAATAAACAGTATCATCCATATTTTCTAATAATTCATGAAACCGCTCGTCTTTTTTTAAAACATTTTCATCATCCCAAAAATCATCAATAAAACTTCGGTATTCTAATGAAGTAATAAGTGCTATAAGGACATTTTTCGTAGGCCTCTCATAATCTTTGTCA
>NZ_JACFQM010000012.1:0-46976 GCF_016101465.1 Snodgrassella sp. M0110
TTCGTGTCGCGTCATCAGCGAAGAAGGCGAACTATACGCCTCCACTAATCCCCTGTCAACTCCTGCTTGCATTTATTTTTGACTTTCTCTTCACTCAACTGTTTTTCCTGAGTTTATTTTTGACTCCTTTGACTCAGTTTGATTATTTTTCAAACTTTCATGACTTGCTTTGTCTGTGTGTTTATTAAATGAGTTGTGTATTCATATTCGTTAGTTCTAAAGATTAATACTCTTTAGATTGTGAAAAGGTATCATTGTTTATAATTTGTATTGCTGATATAAGAATGGGTATTTGCAGATTTATTTAAATGTATGACTTATAGATTAGGTATTTTTATACTCGTTTTTGTATTTCTATAAACAATTAGAATAGTCATTTAATTGTTTAAATGTTAATCCGGCTATTTTTATTCGCTGGATTATTGATTGATTTTTTTACTACTATTATGCCCCGTTTTTATTTACCGCCCAGTGTTTTAGTTTCAGATGCATTCTCTTTACCTGATACGGCTGCTCGCCATGTACAGGTGTTACGCTACCAGCCAGGTGAGGTAATTGAGCTTTTTGATGGGCTTGGAAAGGTCTATCAGGCTGAAATTACGTCAATGGGTAAGAAAAATGTGGATGTACTGATTCGTGAAAGTACAGATATTAATTTAGAGTCACCATTAAATATTACGTTGATGCAATCCATATCAAGTAGTGATCGTATGGATTTAACTATTCAAAAAGCTGTGGAGCTGGGCGTAACTATGATTCAGCCAGTACTGACGGAACGCAGTAGCCAGCGCTTAAGTGGCGAACGGGCAATGAAAAAACTTGAGCGCTGGCTGGATATTGCTATTGGTGCCTGTGAACAATGCGGCAGAACGGTAGTACCTCAAATTCAACCGATAACGGGATTGTCAGATGCATTGTGTGCTCTGGGTGTGGATGATTTAAAACTGCTGATGAGTTTAAACCAGCCCCGAGCATTAAATCAGTTTACACAGCCACAGGCAGTAGTATTGCTGGTTGGTCCTGAAGGCGGATTAAGCCAGGCTGAAGAAGAGCTGGCAATTAATCATGGCTTTAATGCAATCAGCACAGGACCCAGAGTATTACGGACAGAAACAGCATCTTTGGCAGCTATTGCGGCAATGCAGTTGCTATGGGGAGACTTTCGCGGGTAAATTAGAAAAATCCAGAACTGATAATAAAACCAGCCAGTTTAGTCTGCTATCTGGCTGGCTCTGTATTAATATTCTTCTGGTATATAACGATAAGGATAATTAGGTTCCTGATAATCACCCTTATCCTGACGTTTTGGTAATTCGACCTTTTTCCGTGGTGTCTTTTTATACGGAATTTCACTCAATATATGTTTAATGATATTCAGACGCGCTTTCTTTTTATCATTAGAATCAACCACGTACCACGGTGCCCATGAGGTATCAGTTGCCATGATCATTTCATCACGAGCCCGGGAGTAATCATACCAGCGACTGTAGGACTTGATATCCATGGGAGAAAGCTTCCAGATTTTACGCGGGTCGTTAATTCGACCAAGCATACGTCTATGCTGTTCTTCCATACTCACTTCAAGCCAGTATTTAAGCAGGATGATACCGGAATTAACTATAGCTTTTTCCATAAATGGAATAACTTCGAGAAATTCCTTACTTTCTTCTTCGGTACAGAATCCCATCACGCGTTCTACACCTGCACGGTTATACCAGCTACGGTCGAAAATAACGACTTCTCCAGCCGCAGGTAAATGAGGAATATAGCGCTGCATGTACATTTGTGACTTTTGGCGTTCACTTGGTGCCGGCAAGGCAATAGTTTGAAAAATACGAGGGCTGACTCTTTCAGTAACAGCTTTAATTGCACCACCCTTACCTGCTCCGTCGCGACCTTCAAAAATAATACATACTTTTTGTCCGGAGGCTTTTACCCATTCTTGCAGGGCAACCATTTCACCCTGAAGTTTTTCCAGCTCTTTGTAGTATTTCTTTTGGGATAGTTTTTTATGTTTGGTATTTTTATCTTGATTATGTTTGGCACTTTTATTCGGACAAGTGTTATTCTGGCTTTCTCCCTGCTCAGTATCAGGTATTTTGGTTTCAGATTGCTGCTGGTTTGCAGTCATAATACTTCCCCTATCTGTTGTTATTAATAATTAAAGTAAATTTAATATTAACAGATTATTAACGTTAACAGTTATTTGCAACATCAGTTACATGTTTTTACAATATTATTTACTGTTCTGTATACATGAATAAACTTAGTTATTGCAGATTTGCGGCAGCAGTGCGCTGTTCATCTTTTACTGTAAACCACCATACGATTAAACCGATGATAGCAAGAGCAACGCCAACCCATGCTGTACTTGTCCATCCCCAACCGGCGGCAATGGTTAAACCGCCTAAATAGGGTCCTAAGGCATTGGCAGCATTAAAAGCACTATGGTTGAGTGCTGCAGCCAGTGTCTGAGCTTCTTTAGCTACATCCATTAAACGGATTTGTAATAATGTACCTACAGCACCGCTCATACCGATTAGTACAACCTGAATACATATCCAGTAAGGATGATGCACTGCAAAAGGATATAAGGCCAGCATAGCAGCAGACCAGGCCAGTAAGCATGCTAATCCACCCATCACATGGCGACCGGCCAGGCGTGGCACGATAATATTGCCAAGAGTCATGCCTACACCGTAAAGACACATCACCAGTGGTACGTTTTTAGGTGACATACCGGTAATATCTTCAAGTGTTGAAGCCATGTAAGCATATATGCCAAACATGCCGCCAAAACCAATGGCTCCTATAGCCAGTGTCAACCATATTTGCCGGTTGGTCAGTGCACTAAGTTCACGCAGCGCATTGCTACCGCCTCCTTGCATACAATTTGCCGGTAAAAAAAGAGCTACCAGTATCACTGTTAAAGCAGCCAGTATGGCAACGATAAGAAAAACAACCCGCCAGCCTACTGCTTGAGCCAACCAGCTACTCAAAGGTACGCCGATGGTGGTAGCAATGGTTAAACCGATCATCATTAATCCTACAGCCTGAGTTCTCTTATCTGGAGGCACCATAGCTGCAGCAACCAGTGCACCAACACCAAAATAGGCACCATGCGGCAAGCCACTTAAAAAGCGAAATAACATCATACTGCGGTAATCTGGAGCCAGCATCGTGCCGAGATGTGTCAGAGAGAAAAATGCCATAAGCACCAGTAACAGGCTGCGCCTGCTAAAGCGTGCACCAAATATGGCAATAACCGGAGCGCCTAGGACAACACCCAGTGCATAAATGCTGATTAGATGCCCTGCTATAGGTTCGCTTATATTTAAACCACTGGCGATATAGGGCAAAACACTCATGGTGGCAAATTCTGTAGTGCCGATTGCAAAACCGCCAACAGCAAGAGCAAATAAAAGCCAGCGGGGATGAGGAATGCGATTAGGTTCTGTGTTCATAGTTGTGTGATTAGGCTGATCAATAGTAGCCAGTAATATTGTGTGTTTATTGTGATTTAATTATAACTAATTGAAAAATATTAATAAAAATAGATTTTAGTTTTTTTTGCATAAGTGTATTGCGGATAATTAAATATTGTTTATTTTTTTGAAAAATAAGATTTTATTTGGTTAGGGTGCATCTATATATTGTCAGTGAATTGCTAAGCCAATATGTTTTACACATTTTCTTTTTTTAAATTAAGTGCAAAGATAATTGAATATTGAGCAGATAATGTTTTTATCAGGTTATTAGGTTTTGTTTGTTACGGTTTTGATGCTTTAGCAGGATATAATAGTATTAATTATGTACTTTTTATTAAGATGTTTTATTTTAAATGAATGGAATAAATGATGAGTAAGCCTAGTGCTCAAATACTTGTAAATCGTCCTGATGATGCACAGTTACTGGCAGATGAAGCAAAGTACTGTTCGTTTGGTGATACGGTACATTATGTGAATCCGCCAAAAATCTTTGATGGCTGCGAAGGCAGCTATATGTACGATAAAAATGGTACGCCTTATCTGGACTTACAGATGTGGTATTCGGCCTGTAATTTTGGCTATGCAAATGAACGGCTGAATGCTGTGCTGAAGCAACAGGTTGATACATTACCGCAATGTGCCAGCCAGTATTTGCATCCTACTAAAATTGAGCTGGCTAAAACCATTGCTCTGGATATGAAACGTAAATTTGGTCATGATGGTCGTGTGCATTTCAATGTCGGTGGTTCTCAGTGTATTGAAGATTCATTGAAAATTATCCGTAATGCATCTGAAGGCCGTTCATTAATGTTTGCGTTTGAAGGTGGCTACCATGGACGTACTTTAGGTGCATCTTCCATTACCTCCAGCTTCCGTTATCGCCGGCGTTATGGCCATTTTGGTGATCGCGCTATGTTTATTCCGTTTCCTTATCCGTTCCGCCGCCCTAAAGGAATGACGGCAGAAGAGTATGGCGAACATTTGGTGGCAGATTTTGCCCGCCTGTTTGAAACAGAATACCATGGTGTGTGGGATCCGAAAGCGGGACAAGCTGAATATGCAGCCTTCTATGTGGAACCACTGCAAGGAACAGGCGGATATATTGTACCGCCACGCAACTACTTTAAAGGACTGAAAAAGGTTCTGGATCAATATGGTATTTTGCTGGTTGTTGATGAAATTCAGATGGGTTTTTATCGCACCGGTAAATTATGGTCAATTGAACACTTTGATGTAAAACCAGATATGCTGGTATTTGCTAAGGCACTGACGAATGGTATGAATCCGCTTGGTGGTCTGTGGGCGCGGGAAGAACTGATTAATCCTCAGGTATTTCCGGCTGGTTCTACTCATTCTACTTTTGCCTCAAATCCATTAGGAACAGCAGTAGGTCTGGAAGTATTTAAGATGATGGCCGAAACTGATTATGAAAAAATGGTTATGGAAAGCGGAGCGTATTTCCTTGAGGGCTTAAAAACACTGGAACAGCGCCATAAGGAAATAGGTGAAGTAGACGGTCTGGGGCTGGCTTTACGTGCCGAAATCTGCACAGAAGACGGCTTTACTCCGAATAAAGCTCTGGTAGACAAAATGGTGGATATTGGTATGTCCGGCGATCTGGACTGGCAGGGTCAGAAAATGGGGCTGGTACTGGATATTGGCGGTTATTACAAAAATGTCATTACTTTTGCGCCTTCATTACATATTACTAAACAGGAAATTGATCAGGGTATTGAATTGCTGGATCAATTGATTACACGTGCTAAAAAAGAGTTAACAGCTTAGGGCTGGTAATGGCAGCCGGCTGATATTCAGGCTGGCTGCCGTATTAGTAAATTATGAATTATCTGACTCAACTGGAACCGAATGAACTGGTCGACACTTTTCTGACCAGTCCGCCTCAGGATTTTACAGCATGGCAATTAACTAGCGGGGTACCGGCATTTGCTGCACGGTTTGATTTACTGACTACCGCAGAATCTGATTTTCAGCAAAAAATTCGCCATTGGCCGTTATTTAACTGGTGGCAGCAGTTTCTGAAACCTGAAACTTGTTTTATTGGTACTACTGTATCGGAATATGCGCTGTTTACTCAACAACAATCTGTGCAGCAGTTAGCGGGGGAAATTAAACAGCATTATGGCAAAAAATATCCGCTGCTGATTGTGAAAGATATTCCTCAGCAATCACCATTACTGAATCATCAGGCAAATGAATATGCTGCATCACTGATACAGGTATTGCAACAAGAAGGATTTATTGCAGTAGAAGGTCAGGCATTAGCCTGGGTACCGATAGATTTTAATGATATTGATGAATATCTAGGCCGTCTGTCTTATCAGCGGCGTAAAAACTTCCGGCGCAAATTAAAAACGCAATCGCTGGTAGAAATCGGTTGTATACACAGTGGTGATGCCTATTTTCAGAATAAGGCCGTTTTAGATGAGTACTATCAGTTATATTTGAATGTTTATAATCAAAGTGAAATCCATTTTGATTTATTAACCAAAGATTTTTTTGTGCGCCTGTTACAGGACAGCAGCAATCAGGCCAGGATTTTTACCTACCATTATCAGCAAGAACTAATTGGTTACAATATCTGTTTTGTTCTGAACGGTATGCTGGTAGATAAGTATATCGGTTTTGTTTATCCTCAGGCACGGGAACTGAATTTGTATTATCTGAGCTGGTTTTACAATCTGAATTATGCCAAAGAGCATGGACTTAAAGTTTATGTCGCCGGCTGGACGGATCCGCAAGTTAAAGCATCTTTAGGTGCACAATTTACTTTTACCAAACATATGGTGTATGTCCGCAATCCTGTTTTAAGAAAGCTACTGGCAAAAATCAGTACTCGTTTCGAACAGGATAAAATCTGGCAGGAAAATAGCAATCAGCCTACTCAGGATAGTAAAAAACATGAATAAAACGGTAATTCTGGATTTTGACCACAGTACAGGATCTATACCAGATGCAGTAAGAATTGAACTTGGTCAATGGCAGGAAGTTATTCGTTTTGGTTGCTCTCAGACCAGTTTTAAGAAATTACAGGCTGAACTGAATCAGCAATTACCCGAACATTATGGTACGGTATTAACCGGCAGTGGCGACTATCATCATATTTCACTATTGTTGATTAAGCGTTTACAGCAATTTTTCAGTGCCTCCAATCCGATACAAGTCATTATTTTTGATAATCATCCGGATAATATGCGTTATCTGTTCGGAATTCACTGTGGTTCGTGGGTCAGCTATGTGGCGCAATTGCCTTTTGTCAGCCATGTACATGTATTAGGTATTACTTCAAATGATATAGGGGTGGCACACAGCTGGGAAAACCGGCTGGCGCCATTATTTCAGGGTAAATTAACTTACTGGTGTATGGATGTACGGGTTGGCTGGGCAAGAACAATTGGTCTGAAACAGGCTTTTCGGGCATTCTCCTCACCAGAAGAACTGGTAAGCACTTTTATCCAGACACAGCAACATACTAATGAACCCGTATATATCTCGATAGACAAAGATGTTCTGGGTAAGGACGTAGTACAAACCAACTGGGATCAGGGGCGCATGCAACTGGAACATTTATTAACTGTGATTAACGCTATGAATCAGCGGATTATTGGCAGCGATATTACTGGTGAAGTATCTCAGTGGGAATATTCCAGCCCGCTAAAACGCTTACTGAGTGCAATGGACAAACAGGAACCCATTCCGGCTACTACACTGACTGCATGGCAAGAAAAACATCATGCGGTTAATCAGCAATTGCTTGCCGCTCTGGCTCAGAATCAGCGCACAGCATCCTGAATAACTTCACATATCCGGGAAAATTGAGCATCAGTAAGCCACAGGCTGTTGGTAATAGTGAACATACGTGCAGCAAAGTCTTCAGCATTCGGCATGGATGAAGCAGGTACAATCGGCTGTAAATAATCGTATTGAGACAATGGGTGAATAAATAACCGCGTTACCCCCAGCGGACTAGTCCATAGCTGTTTTAATACAGCATCGCGATGTTGGCATGCAGGCAATAACACCATTAGAAAAGGCCATACACCCCGACCATGCTGATCGACGATCACCTCTATTCCGGAAATACTCTGCAATTGTTCAATACGCTGGTAGGCCTGCTTTTGCAACATATCTAGAAATGCCGGTAAACGCAGGAAAGCATTAGCAGCTACATGCTGACGCCAGCGACTAACCCGATGCATTGGAATATCAAAATCAAAATCATCTCCAACGGCTGCAATCCATTGCTGCCGGCGCAATGCCTTTCTCCTGCCTTGCCCATAAACAAAATGTAAACCGGCAGGATTATACAAAGCAGTGTATCCAAATAATTCCAGGGTTCTCAGCAACTCCCATTTGCACCGGCGTGGCAATAATTTTTCGGACATAGCTTGTAAATTACTGCGTAATTGCATATCACTGGCGGTTAACAAACCGCCTTCATACATAGTTAGCCCTTTACCGGCTGCCAGACTGAACAGCACAATATCACCATGCTGCCCTACTTCTGCACCCAATGCCTGCGCTGCATCCTCTATCACACTAATCTGATAGGACTGAGCCAGTTGTTTAACGGTACTGACATCTGTCACCCGGCCGCCCAAGTGTGTAGGTATCACTGCCAATACCTGCTCATTTAACAGAGCACTTAACTGAGCGATATCCATATCGATACTACCGGGTTTTAAGTCACATAACTGTAACTGTAAACCACAATGATGAACGGCCAGCGCAACCAGCGGACAGGTATATGCCGGTACAATTACGGTTTTACGCTGTGGCTGTTGCTGCGCCAGTGTTGTTAACGCAATAATCAGTGCTGCTGTACCTGAACAGGTAAGTTGTAAAGGCGGCAGATGCAATTGTTCGCTGACTCTGCTCGTAAGTGACTGAGCTGCCGGCCACCAGTCAGACCACTTTAGCGGTAATCCGGCAGTAGGCGGGTTCTCATAGTAGTATAACATATATAATACTAGTCTTCTGAACCGGAAAAGTTAACACGGCTCATCATCTTTACTATGCTCCTCCGTTTCTATGATTTCTTTTTCAGCCAGTGCTAAAAAGATAATACCAGCCACAATAAATATCGCGCCGAGGATACGAATGTTTGTGATGTGCTCATGAAACAGAAAAGCTGAAACCAGCATTACCGTAACTACTTCCAGATGCGATGCAGCAAATGCCGGACCAACCGGTGCTTTTTTCAACAGCATCATCCAGGTAAAAAAAGCACCAATATAGCCAGCAATGGCAATATATACCCACGGCTGAGTAAATACACGGGAAATCCAGTCCCAATCCGCAGCAAGTGGCTGCGCATGAATAGCAGTTAATTTAAAACTGCTCTGCCCCAATGTATCAAACAATAATAAGAGCGCAAAACCAACTATATAAAATTTACGCATTAGGACGCTCCTACCAGTATTACTCCGATGGTAATACAAAACATACCAGCTAACCGGAAACGGGTAAGCTTTTCCTGAAACAAAACCCGTCCTACCAGCATCAGGACGATAATGTTAATTGAACCAAGCAAAATACCCTGTGACAATGGTACCTGACTTAAAAATGCCAGCCAAAGCAAAAATTCAGCGACATAGGAACCAATCCCAATCCACAACCAGTAATTACTGAACAGATCAATCCAGTAATACCAGCCATTGCGGTTATCTGGCGCAATGGCTGCATATTTAAATGCTATTTGCCCGAGCGTATCAAAACAGATATTGGCAAACCATAAAATGAATACAAGCATCGTCATATAATATTTCCTTTGCTGCGAGATAGATATTCACTTACGCTGTTTGCGCTATATGCTCGAAAAAGGCAACTGATTCATTGATTACTTCGCGCCGCTGGCGATCAATGGTAATCAGGTGATAGCTGTCATCCAGAACAATAAATTTTGTTACCCCGCTGACATACTTTTCTACCAGACGCGCATTAGTTTTGATATTGGCAATATCATCATGACCAGAATGCATAATCAGACAGGGAGCTGTAATCTGTGGCAATTGTCGCCGCACTATTTTGGCCAGTGCCTGCATTTCTGCCAGCGCCGGAAACGGATTACCGGCCAGACCGGCACTGGCACTATCGCCACTGAACATGCTGGCAGCAACAGTTGCACGAATACGTTCATCTTTCAGCCCATACGGTGGTTTCTCTATAAATGAGGTTTTCTGAAATAAATGAAATTTTTTAAAAAACGGTAATAGCACAAAAGATTGTTTTGCCCAGAATGGAATAGACCAGCCATCATAGCTGAATGTTACACCATAGACACCCACACCCTTTACAAGCTCAGGCTGATCGGCCGCCAGTTTCAATGCCAACAGCGCACCCATCGATAATCCTGCTACAAACAGACAATCGACTTTTTGTTTTAGAAATTGCGCAGCCTCCTGCACACTGGCATACCAATCATGCCAGGTAGTCTGACATAAATCAGCTTCATCACCGCAATGGCCGGCCAACTGCATGGCATAGACAGTAAAACCTGCCTGATGCAGCCCTTTGGCCAGAATACGCATTTCATTGGGGGTACCGGTAAGACCATGTATCAGCAAAACACCATTGCGATTGCCTGGTAAAAAATAAGAAGAATCTTGAATCATAATTATAAATCGGGTATTAATGCCCTAGACCGGAGTCAGGCAGCTATTCTCAGCCGGAGCTTTAAGCAACTCAGGCAAAATGTCAGTAACATCGCCAAAATTCTTGATCGGATAATACGCAATCCGTTGTTGCTGACAAAAATCAATTAATTTATCTTTGGCAAATACCATATCTACTTTATCTGCCACACAAAAATCCGATGTACCATCACCAACATAGAAAATCTTTTGAAAACCGGTCAGTTTCCGGCGGTGCTGACATTTACAATTACCACTGGCTTTAAGACAATGATCATTGGCATAAGGAAAATCCAGTTTCCAGCTGCGCTGTTGATTATGCAATAAGCGATTGGCAAAAATCGGTAAGAAATCCAGATTATACCGCTTAAGGATGGACTGGATTGCATAATCCAGCCCGTCACTGACAATATGCACGTTTAAATTTCTGCTTTGTGCAAAACCGATAAATTCACTGAAAGCAGGATCAATTCTAATCTGTGCCAGCACACGGTCTAATTCTGGCTGACTCGCCTGCATATTAGCAATCTGCTGGCGCATGCATTCCTGCGAACCAATGATACCCTCCTGCCATTGCCGCTCCAATAAGGCACATTTCGCATTACCAAAATGATTCAGTAATGTATCCGTAACATCTTTTTCACTGATAGTTCCGTCAAAATCACATAACACTGTATACTGATTTAAATTGTTAGCATAAAAAAGTGGTTGATGATATTTCCGGTAATCAGCAATGGGGAAGAAACAACTCATAGTGTTCCATATAAAAAATTATAAAAAACAATCTAGTATTGTAACAAGGAAAATGAAAGATTATTCAAAACGATTGAAATATCATAAGTTCGGTAAACCTCAACCATACGATTTTTCATGCAGGCAAAGTCCTGCCTGCATGAAAATTAAGTTTAAATTTATAATTTACCGATTGGAGAGTATGGTATTATCAATATATATTGATTAATATCCATTCACTTTGGGCTGTAAATTTCAGACTAATATATCTAAGATAAACAATAAGTACACACTATCAAATTTATCAGTATATCCGTTTGAAACTTAAATTGCTTGTTTGCTACCTATATTACAAATTCTATTTATACCAAATACTGTATTTTATACAGATAGCTGATATGAATAAAAAATTTAGCTAATTAAAGTATATATTCTAATGCATTTCGGTCAGAAATTAAACTAATTAGAATAATAGTTTCTGTAAAGCGCTATAGATGTATAAAATAGTGTTTACTGTAATCTTTACAGTAATTAAAAAATAGTCCGATTGTTAATTAAACTTAATTTTATATCCTAATCAAATTATAGCATCTTCAAATTTATTCCCAATAGTTTTTAATTTTTAAATAAATTTTATTTTAATAACCATATGATATAAATATTATTTTTTAAATAACATATCAATATATTTTCATAATAACAATCAGCAATAATCTCATTATCTCTTTTCTTTCAAATTGAGTCTTTTATAGCAAAATAGCCATAAATAAAAAGTGCGAATTAATTCGCACTTTTTTATCAAAAATATATAACCACTTAATTATAAATTTACTGTACGATAAATTTATCAGTAATTAGTCTGAATCGCATTAGAATCTTGTTTTGGATCCTGAGTAACATCATCCAGATCATGGCCGGGATTCATCACCATATCACCAATTTTTAATGCTGTTGATGCATTCATAATAATAGCCGAAGATAAATTATCACTTACACGATAAATCAGCGCCAACCCAACTTCTTCAGCAGGAATACTCAAATACTTCCCTCTGTTGCGGGAATTCTTGGGATCTGTTGTTAATATAGAATTGAAATGACGACTTTTCTTATATAAGCTGACAACCGTTCCTTTATCTACACCATCCTTACTGCCTACATTAAGTGTAATTGTCTGATAGGGCCCTGCTTCTCCGACGCCATCCATAATATATACAATTTTACCTTTGATCTCAGTAGCCGGAGCATGTGGCATCATCTGAAACGGATCATGTTCATCAGTAATTTTTAATAAATAATCACCCTCATTAATTTCTGATGTCGTATTGGTGATATACATCGGCTGTGCAGTCCTTGTCGGAACTTTAAACACTAAATTTTTACGTGAATAATACTCATCCTCAGGTAAATTGGCAGCTTCATTTGAACTACGCTCAGCTAGTGCACTATTGCGTCCGGCAAGCGTTGCAGCTTCGCCACTAAAGCGTACCAGCTGACCCAGATATTTATGTGTATCAGGATCTTTAATATTCTGTTCTATGCGGTAAATCAGATAACGGCCCGGTTCAAGTGTTTGATCTGCATACACACGATCGCCTGTACTGAACATAACCCGATTTTCATTTCCGGCAATCAGACGAGGTGCTTTAGCGGTCTGCTCTTTGTCAATTACCTGCGGATGTTGTGTAAAGATGCGGTAAAAATCAATATTTAAAGTACTGATACCATAACCAGAAGATAAATCACGTACTTGCGGACGTACTTTAATAGTCGGGATACCACTGTTTTGGTCAAAGCCCAGACGTGGCTGTCCGTTAACATAACGCAGAGTTAAAACCTGGCCCGGGTAGATTTTTTGCGGATTTTGAATCTGAGCCCGGTTAGAGCCCCAAAGTTGAGGCCATTGCCAGGGACTGTAAAGATACTTACCGGATATGCTCCACAGAGTATCACCACTTTTCACTACATATTGTGCTGGTGCATCCGGACGTAATTTTACTTTAGCCATTACTGGTGCAGATATTGCCATACCTAGCGTACACAGCAGAGTTATAATGTGTTTATGCATGTAAAGTATCCTTAGGGAGATTGCTATTTTAAATGATTGTTATATGACATGGTATGGATATTAATAACAGTTTACCTGAATCCATATCAACAATCTTTAAAAAATCCATATTGCCATCATGTAATCAGGTCAGATAGTTGAACAAGGAATTAAACACACAATGGCCCTCTTAAACATTTTACAATATCCTGATGAGCGTTTACATACTGTTGCACAGTCTGTTGCCGAATTTGACGATAGAATTCGTACATTGGTACAGGATATGGCTGAAACCATGTACCAGGCACGAGGTATCGGACTGGCAGCAACTCAGGTTAATGTTCATGAACGCGTAGTAGTAATGGATCTCTCCGAAGAACGTAATCAGCTGCGTGTATTTATTAATCCGGTCATTACTGCCAGAGAAGGTGATACCGAGTACGAAGAAGGCTGTTTATCCGTTCCCGGTATTTATGAGATGGTACACCGCTCTGAACGTATTACCGTTGAAGCTTATGACGAACATGGTGAAAAATTCACACTGGAAGCAGACGGCTTACTGGCCATCTGTGTTCAGCATGAGCTCGATCACCTTGCCGGCAAGGTATTTGTCGAATATCTGTCGCCACTGAAACAGAACCGTATCAAAACCAAACTGAAAAAACGCGCACGCGAAAAAATGTAACGAAATTTATTATCAGACTTTTTATTTATATAGCTATTTGAAAACAATAGCTATTATGCCTGTTGTGGATCTATTACATGAAGCCTTCTGTTATTTTCGCCGGAACCCCTGATTTTGCTGCCGCTGCACTCAATGCTATTGTTACAGCCGGTTTTAACGTGCCTCTGGTACTAACCCAGCCAGACCGCCCTAGCGGGCGCGGGTTAAAGTTACAACCCAGTGCAGTTAAAAAAGTAGCACTGACACACGGTCTCACCGTAATGCAGCCAACCACATTAAAAACGGCCGAAATTCAGGCAATATTGGAAAATCAGCAGGCTGATGTCATGGTTGTAGCTGCTTACGGGCTACTGCTGCCACAGGCTGTGCTTAACATTCCCAGATATGGCTGTCTCAATATTCATGCATCCCTGTTGCCACGCTGGCGTGGTGCCGCGCCGATTCAGCGTGCAATTGAAGCCGGCGATCAGGAAACCGGGGTGTGTATCATGCAAATGGACGCCGGTCTAGATACCGGTTCAGTAATCAGTCGTCATAAATATACTATTAAAACAGACGATACAGCTAGTGAAGTACATGATGCATTAATGCAGCTGGGTGCAGATGCAATTGTTGCTGATTTACAACAAATAGACCAGCTACAGCCAATTCCACAAAGTGAAATAGGCGTTACTTATGCTCATAAATTAAGCAAAGCTGAAGCGCAAATTGACTGGACCCAGCCTGCTGCAGAAATTGTACGAAAAATTCGTGCTTTTAATCCGGTACCCGGAGCATGGACTGTCTGGCAGGATAAACCGCTTAAAATCCGGCGTGCTAAGGTAATTTCATACACAGGCATACCGGGAATGGTTTTACACAGTAATGAACATGAGCTGATTGTAGCCTGTGGCAAAGACTCCATCAGTATTGAAGAAATTCAGAAAGCGGGTAGCAAAGCTATGTCTGTAACCGCATTCCAAGCCGGTAATATCTTGCAACAGGGTACATTACTCGCTTCAGCGGAGACTGATGCATGAGTATGGCTCGCGCCCAGCAATTAGCAGCAAATATCATCGGCGAAGTCCTAAACGGATGTAATCTCAATGAAATTCTGATTACGGTAATACAGCAACATCCTGAACTATCAGCCTCTGACAGAGCTGCATTGCAAGATCTTACTCATGGTAGCCTGCGTTATTTAGGTCTGTTGCAACAACTTGTACAGCAAATGACCACAGCTTCACCACCAGCAGATATTCGCCATCTTCTTATCATTTCTTTATACCAATTACATTTTACTCGCAATGCACATCATGCCGTCGTGAATGAAGCTGTAAATCATGCACGCCGATTGCACGGTGGTCGTTACCAGAAACTGGTTAATGCTCTGTTACGGCGCTTTTTACGCGAGCATGAGGACTTATTAGCAAATGCACTTAAACAGGATACAGCCCGTTTCAATCTACCAGCATGGTGGTTAAACTATCTTAAAAAACATTATCCTCAGCATTGGCATAATATGGTTACAGCAATGGCTCAGCATCCACCTATGACATTGCGAGTCAATCGTCGCTATACTGATGCTGAGCAATATCAAACCAAACTGGCCGCAGCCGGTATATCAGCCAGAATTCTTGATACACACAGCATTATGCTGCAACAGGCAGTAGCCGTATCAAAGCTGCCGGATTTTGCTGCAGGACATGTGTCTGTACAGGATTTTGGTGCTCAGCAAGCCATTCCTTTACTGAATCCGCAATCCGGTGAACGCATTCTGGATGCATGTGCTGCACCGGGTGGTAAAACCGGACATATACTTGAATGGGCAGACTGCGATGTAACAGCACTGGATATAGATTCGCAGCGTCTTGAGCGCGTACAGGATAATCTGCAACGCCTGCAGCAGCAGGCACATTTGCATTGTGCCGACGCAAAAGATCTGCACTCATGGTATGATGGCAACACCTTTGATGCCATTCTTGCTGATGTTCCCTGTACGGCTTCAGGTGTAGTAAAACGTCACCCAGATATCAAATGGTTGCGTCAGCCACAGGACGGACAGAAAACGGCATTACAACAGGAAATTTTACTGGATAATCTGTGGCTGACATTAAAATCAGGCGGGCGCCTGCTTCTGGCCACCTGTTCAATTTTTATGGAAGAAAACCAGCAACAGTTAACTCATTTTTTAAACCGACATGCGGATGCCCGCGAGCATCAATCCCGTATTTTGTTACCGAATAGCAGACAAGATGGCTTTTTTTACGCGCTTATCGATAAAATCTAGTCTACTTTTTGCCTGTCTCCTTTGCCTGAGCATCGCTGTAGCATTGGCAGAAGGCATCAGTACCATACGTGCTCAGGCTAGTATTGCCAGCAATGGTCAGCTTTCTATCAATACACGTTTTAATACACAGCTGCCAGATCAGCTCAAGCAGGCTCTGACTCAGGGTGTGCCATTAAATTTCAATCTGAATTACCAGTTAACAGCCCCGACACTTGCTTCTTACCGTAATCGGATTAATAACCTGATTGGCGGTGATAGTCTTATCCAGTATAAGCTGGCCTATCATCCGCTTACTAACCGCTACCGTGTCAGCATGGGTTCCACTTTCTCTACAGAATACAATAGTCTTGACACTGCACTGAGAGCCATTGGCGCTGCAGCCAACTGGCGTGTACTGAACACCGGCACACTCAGTGGCGTCTCAGCAGGAGAGGTTCGTGCTGATGTTCGCCTGAGTCTGAGCATCAGTCAGCTACCTAAGCCATTCCAGATCAATGCGCTCACATCTCATAGCTGGCAACTGGATTCCGGCTGGCATCGTCTCACAATTAACGCGGACTGAATACAATGAGACGGCTGATTCTGGTCATGGCAGTACTCTGTGTAGTCACCTTGTATGTTTTGGCGGTTGCCACCGGCAATGCTGGTGTTTTATCACAATATTTCTGGTTCGCTTTTGGCTTTGCCTCACTACTGGTACTGGCACTGACACTGATGGCCGGTTCTTACTGGTGGAAATTGCTGCAAAGCCGGCACAGGCAGGAGTTCGGTTCCAAAATTGCATTGCGTCTGGCTTCCATGTTCACCCTGGTAGCTGTATTACCTGGTTTATTTCTGTTCGGAGTATCTGCACAGTTTATTTCACACAGCATTCATTCCTGGTTTGGTAATGATACTGAAGAAGCACTAAACCGCAGTATCAGCCTGAGTAAATCAGCTCTGGATTATGAGCTGGACAACACTGTTCGCCGGGCGGCCAATATTCAGATCGCCCTGATTGCTGCCAGTGGTCTGGAACAGCCTCTGTTACCTGTTCTTGAACAAACTGGCAAAAGCAAACAGTTCAGTCAGTTAAATATCCATAATTTAAACAATAACCAGCTTGTAGCTGAATACAATCCTCATCATCTGTCTGCACCTGATCTGAATCAAAATCTGCTTCAGCGCTTACATACCTCAGGTTCTGTACGTGAGATTGAAAGTATTAATAATATTCTGTATGCACAGGGCTGGCTAATTTTACCCGGACATAACAGCGATAACGTTCTGTTTTTCCGCCAGCCAATTCCCGCCAAAGTAGCACAAGATGCAACCCTAATTGAAGCAGCACGAGCAAAATATGGTGAACTTAGCTTCACAAAAGAAAGTTTGCAGACTTTTTTTCTGGCCACTCTGCTAATGGCTACTTTGCTGGCGATTATTCTGGCGCTGCTGGTGGCATTGTATTTTGCCCGCCAGTTTGTTGCACCGATTCTGTCACTGGCAGATGGCGCCCGGGCTGTTGCAAAAGGTGATCTGGACGTACAACAAACTATCTATCGTAACGATGAACTGGGAAAATTAACTGACCTGTTTAACCATATGACTATTCAGCTGCGCCATTCACGTGAGCAACAGGAAGCGGCCAGACATTATCTGGAACATATTCTTAATAGCCTGACTACTGGTGTGGTTACTCTGAATCCAGAAAGATGTGTGATTACTTTCAATCATATGGCAGAAAACATCCTCGGCCAGAATCTGTCTCCGGCACTCGGGCAGAATATTAGCCAACTTACAGAACAAAATCTGCAAACTGCAATGCTGGCAGATGTATTTCAGCAAATACTGGCTACAGAATATCAGAATAAACCAGCACAAATTACCTATAATCATAAGGATGAAACCTTAATATTACTCGGGAAAGCCACACCTCTGCCTAAAGACAGTGGAGGTGGTACTGTACTGGTGTTTGATGATGTTACGGCTCTGGTCAGTGCACAGAAAGAAGCTGCCTGGGGTGAGGTTGCTCAGCGACTAGCACACGAAATCCGTAATCCGCTTACACCAATTCAATTATCGGCAGAAAGACTGGCATGGAAACTTCAGGATAAATTAAATGAAGCAGATGCACAGATCCTAAGCCGTGCCACTAATACCATTATCCGGCAGGTAGCAGCAATGAAAGATATGGTTGAGGCATTTCGTAACTATGCCCGGGCACCAGCATTAAAATTCACAAATCTTGATTTAAATGAATTAATACGCGAAGTTTTGGTACTTTATGAAGGTAGTAATTGTACATTTACGGTTAATTTGAGTAAGATAGTAATGAATGTTAACGCTGACAGCGGAGCATTACGTCAGGTTATTCATAATCTGCTTAAAAATGCAGTAGAAGCAGCTGCAGCATCTGCCTCACCTGAAGTAAGCATACTGACCGAGTTAAATGGCGAACATATTCTTTTCTACGTAAGTAATAACGGTAAAACATTTAGTCAGGAGATGTTACTACATGCATTTGATCCATATGTAACAGATAAACCCGGTGGGACCGGACTGGGATTGCCAGTAGTAAAAAAAATTATTGAAGAACACGGTGGGCGGATCCAAATCAGTAATCAGAAAAACGGACTGGCTTGTGTCAAAATAACCTTACCATTACAGGTGAATAGAAATGCGAAGCAGTGATATTTTAATTGTTGACGATGAAGTAGGTATCCGTGATTTATTATCGGAAATCCTGCAAGATGAAGGTTATACCGTCACCACAGCCGAAAATGCCGATACTGCCCGCCAACTACGCCAGCAAACCCGTCCTGCTATGGTATTGCTGGACATCTGGATGCCAGACTGCGATGGAATTACCCTATTGAAAGAGTGGGCAAAATCCGGGCAATTAACTATGCCGGTAGTGATGATGAGCGGTCATGCCAGCATTGATACTGCTATAGAAGCTACGAAAATTGGCGCACTGGATTTTCTGGAAAAACCCATTTCTTTGCAAAAACTGCTGAGTACTGTAGACCGTGCTTTAAAATACGGGCAGATGCAGGCAGCTTCTAACCTGACACTGGATAAACTCGGTCACAGCCCTGCAATTAAAGAGCTGAATCAGCAACTTGAACGCATCGCAAAATTCAGTACCCCGGTATTACTGACCGGTGAGCTGGGCTCCCCTTTTGAGCTGGTCGCACGTTCCTTTCATAAAAATGCAACGCCTTGGGTAGAACCATCCAAAGTAGAACAAATTGTTGACGCTCCAATAGAATTATTGCAAAAAGCTACCGGTGGTATACTCTATCTGGGTGATATAGCTCAATACGGTAAAAGTACTCAGCAAAGCATTAGTTTTATCCTGACCAAAGCAGATCGCTACAATGCACGTATTATCTGTGTTTGCAGCAGGTCAATCAAAGAAATGATTACTGATCCGCTACAGGATACCAAACTACTTAATACCCTCTCATCATTAATTGTTGCTATTCCTCCATTACGTTTGCAACTGGATGACATGGTATTTCTGGTAGAACAAATCACCACTGAGCTGGCAGAAAGCCAGAAAATTCCACCCGTAAAATTCACAACCGCAGCTTTGAATGAAATGCGTCAGTATAATTGGCCGGGTAATCTGGAACAACTGCGTGGTGTCGTTAAAAGCCTGATGCTCACTGCAGAAAATAATGAAATTGATGTGAATGCCGTCAGTACTATTCTGAATCAGTTCAAACATAATCAGCCTCATGAAATCATGAATGGCTTTAATTTTGATCTGCCTTTGCGCGAACTCCGTGAAGACCTGGAGCGGCGCTATTTCGAATACCATATTGCTCAGGAAGGCCATAATATGAGCAAAGTAGCTCAGAAAGTAGGTCTGGAGCGAACTCATCTTTATCGTAAACTCAAACAGCTTGGTATTCAGTTTTCTCGCCGTCAGGCAGAAAAATAAATCTAAAATCTGTTTAGAATCTAATTATGAATTTTATTCATATTATTCAGCGGATTTTTCAAAGAAAATTTGCAATAAAACATTGATTGAGCATGTCTGAAACGTTATGGTTAGATATCTAACCATAACTGACGGAGAGGCTGTTTAATCATGAGCTTTACAAAGCTGAGCTTTGAATTTTTCCCACCGCGTACCGAAGAGGGGCGGCGAAAACTGGCTGTCACCCGCAAACAGTTAAGCCAATATCAACCTGAATATTTTTCATGTACTTATGGAGCAGGTGGTACTACCAGATCCGGTACACTGCAAACAATTACCGATATTATGAATGATGGAGTGGCTGCTGCGCCTCATCTGGCCTGTATCGGAGCCAGTCGTGAAGAAATGATTAGCCTACTTCAAACCTATAAAAACATGGGTATCCGCCATATTGTGGCGTTACGCGGAGATGTTCCTTCCGGCGTGGGCTTCGGACATCAGGGTTTGCGTTATGCAAATGAACTGGTTACTCTTATCCGTCAGGAATTTGATGACTGGTTTCATATTGAAATTGCCGCTTACCCCGAGTTCCACCCTCAATCTCGCAGTGCGGAAGATGATATCAATCATTTTGTACGTAAATGTCAGGCTGGTGCTGACTCAGCTATTACCCAATATTTTTTCAATGCTGACAGCTATTTCTGGTTTGTAGACGAAGTACAGAGCAAAGGAATAGATATTCCAATTATTCCCGGCATCATGCCAATTGCCAGCTTTTCTAAACTGGCCCGCTTTTCAGAAACCTGTGGCGCAGAAATTCCCCGCTGGTTGCGTCTGAAACTCCAGTCTTATGCTGATGATACGGCATCAATCAAAGCACTTGGACTTGATGTAGTAACTGAAATGTGTGACCACCTGTTACAACAGGGAGCGCCCAGTTTACATTTTTATACCCTGAATCAGGCAGGGCTCGTTTCTACCATCTGTCAGCGCTTAGGCTATTAGATCAGATAAAACTTAAATGTCTAATTACTGCCCAAATTACAAAAGCCCTGGTCACACCAACGATCAGGGCTATATGCATGCCGTTAATTAACTAATATAAAAAATTGATATCTGAATTAAAACAATCACGACACAGTCAATAATACTAATGTGTTAATAACTGGTTCAGAAACTGTTGAGCGCGTTCATGTTGCGGACGCAGGAAAAACTCTTCCGGTGTAGCCTCTTCAACAATTTCACCATGATCAATAAATACTACCCGATCGGCCACCTCTCGGGCAAAGCCCATTTCATGTGTGACCACCATCATCGTCATCCCACTAAGTGCCAGATCCTTCATTACCTTCAGCACTTCACCTATCATTTCCGGATCCAGAGCAGAAGTCGGCTCATCAAACAGCATTACTCTTGGTTCCATAGCCAGTCCTCGGGCAATGGCAACCCGCTGCTGCTGCCCGCCTGACAACTGCTGCGGAAAAGCATCGCATTTATGTTCCAGCCCTACTTTAGCCAGCAGTTCCTTAGCTTTGGCTTCAGCCTGCACGCGACTTTGTTTTTTCACCTTCATCGGCGACAAAATAATATTTTCCAGAACTGTAAGATGCGGATATAAATTAAAATGCTGAAATACAAAACCAACCTCAGTTCGTACCCGATTTAAATCAGCTTTCGGATCAGCAACATTAATTCCGTCAACCCAGATTTCACCCTGCTGGATTTTTTCAAGCTGATTTACCGTACGAATCAGCGTAGATTTACCGCTGCCAGAAGGACCGCATACAACTACGACTTCCCCCTGGCTAACAGTCAGATTCACACCATTAATAACATGCAAATCTTTAAACCATTTATGAACATTCTTAAATTCAATCATGTATTCCCCACATCCTGTAACTGTCTGCATTAATCATTCAGACAGAAGCGCCATTGTGCAACAAATGATTACTTAATGCCACATAAAGCTCTGGCGTAATCCTTTCTGGCCGGCTGCCGGGATCAATACCTACAGCCATCAATGCTGCATCGTCTACTGATTCTTTCAGATTATTATGAATAGTTTTACGTCTCTGTTGAAAAGCTTGTTTGACTAATGCTGCAAAATGATTAAAATCCTCAGCAATACCAATGCGACCACGCTGCGGAATCATTCGTACCACAGCTGAATCTACCTTTGGTGCAGGTATAAAGGCCCGAGGCGGCACATTAAGTAAATTTTCCATCTCAAAAAAATACTGCAGCATGACACTTAAACGCCCGTAATCATTACTGCCTGCCACTGCCACCATACGTTCAACCACTTCTTTTTGCAGCATAAAGTGCATATCTATAATATCATCAGCATACTGACCAAAACGAAACAATAACGGCGTAGAAATATTATACGGCAAGTTACCAACAATCTTTTTTTTACCGGGTACAGTATTAAAATCGAATTGCAGGACATCACCCTCATGAATTAATAGCTTTGATGCAAATGGCAGCGTACGTAATCGAGCTACAATATCACGATCAATCTCAATCACATGCAGTTTATTTACGGTCATAGCAAGAGGTTCTGTAATTGCTGCCAGACCGGGACCAATTTCAATGACCGTATCCTCAGGCTGTGGACGAACTGCACGCACAATATCCTGAATGATACTTTTATCCTGCAGGAAATTCTGGCCAAAACGTTTGCGGGCACGATGTTCTTTCATATCAATTCCTTCAATTTTGCCCAATTATAAGATAAAACCGGCAGCCAGATTAACCGGCACAATTCCCTTTGATTAAACCACCAGCAACTGCATGTGTTTAATTTGCCAGATAATGTAAAGGATTAACCGCCTTACTATTCACTCGAACCTCAAAATGCAGTTTTACACCAGTAGTTCCGCTATCTCCCATTGTTGCGATTGTCTGTCCGGCCTGAACTTTCTGCCCATTAACAACTTTCAAGGAATCATTATATGCATAGGCTGTCATCGTACTGTTACTATGCTTGATCAGCACCAGCTTGCCATATCCGCGCAACTCCTCTCCGGCATACTGTACTGTACCCGCTGCAGCTGCTTTAACCGGCGTACCACGGCTACCGGCAATATCAATACCCTTTTGCGTCTGACCATTAAATGTACTGATTACTTTGCCCTGCACCGGCCATCGCAAACGAATATCAGGAGCAGCTGTTGTAGTCGTTCCGGTATCCGGTTTAGGTGCAACACGACCAGGCTGCCGTTTAACGCTGGAAGAATTACCTGAGCCTGAGGCAGTAGTTGGTTTACGTACGCGAATCAACTGCCCTACTTCAATAGCATGAGGATTGGCCAGATTATTCCAGCGAACTAAAGTATTCACATCCTGATTAAAACGTAAACCAATGCGATATAACGTATCTCCGCGCTGAACCCGGTAATAACCATTTTGCGCACTACCATTCATTACCGGTGCCTTAGCCGGATTACTGTTACTGGTACATCCGCCCAGCAACAAACTGCCGCCCAGCAGCAAAGATAAACCAGACCGCCATAATATTCCGTTCAGTTTCCATACCTGCATCATTTAATTTATCCAAACTCCGAAAAATGCATAAAGCATAATTTTAAATTACTTTGCAGTTGATATTAACATAGCTTTTACCTTCTAAGTTGTCGGCAAATATATCCATTTTGTGATTGCCATATTGAATTCCCCGCTCCTGCAACCATCTGTAAAAATTGTTATAGCTAAAAAGGGAAACTTACATGCGTTACATAGGCTGGGCATTACCGATACTGGCGGCACTGGAAGTTATTTCCATTATTCTGGTTAGCAATCTGATTGGTGGTGGTTGGACACTGTTTATCATTTTACTGTCGATTTTCTGCGGTATTTTTATGCTGCGCAATATAGGCCTATCCGGCTTATTTCTTGCCATGGCCACCATTCGTACCGGCAACAATGTATCGCTTTACCAGCTATTATGGCCTGTTCGATACATACTTGCCGCCATTTTGCTTATTAGCCCCGGATTTGTTTCCGATATATTTGCAGCCCTGTTATTATTACCCATTAGCGGCAAATCTCAGACTGGACCAAACCATTCCTTCTCCGGTTCATCACAAGCCGGACAAGAAGACATTATCGAAGGTGAATTCACAGTTGAAACCGATAACGAACAAACCCGTCATTCCGGCACACAACAACACCTTCCGCCCGAATAACCATAAATCAAAAGCCGCACGGAATTTATCCAGCGGCTTTTTCATTACGTAACAATAATGCTGATTACTCTAAACGCATTTGCGGAAACAGAATAACATCACGTATCGTTTGAGCATCTGTGAGCAACATTATCAGACGATCCATACCAATACCACAGCCACCGGTTGGTGGTAAACCATATTCCATAGCCCGAATATAATCCGCATCGTAATGCATTGCTTCATCATCACCGGCGTCCAGCTGTGCTACCTGAGCTTTGAAACGCGCAGCCTGATCTTCAGGATCATTTAATTCTGAATAACCGTTAGCCAGCTCACGTCCGACCACAAATAGTTCAAAACGCTCAGTTAAGCCCGGTTTGGTATCTGATGCACGCGCCAGCGGTGAAACTTCTACAGGATAATCCACAATAAATGTCGGCTGCCATAATTGTGCTTCCGCGCATTCCTCAAACAATGCCAGCTGCAAACTACCGACGCCCTGAGCAACAGGCAAAGCCCCGCCCAATTTCTTTATTTCAGCTTTCAGCCATGCCTCATCTGCCAGCTGCTCATCTGTATACTGCGGATTAAAATGTTTAATTGCTTCTACAATAGTCATACGAGCAAACGGCTGGCTTAAATCTACCTCTTTACCGTTATAACTCACTACCG
Organism: Snodgrassella sp. M0110; assembly: GCF_016101465.1. NCBI lineage: Bacteria > Pseudomonadati > Pseudomonadota > Betaproteobacteria > Neisseriales > Neisseriaceae > Snodgrassella > Snodgrassella sp. M0110. The sequence continues at coordinate 24,617 of NZ_JACFQM010000012.1, forward strand.
CACTGCCTGTTGCTTCAATAGCCGCGGCACGAATTACCTTTTCCGTCATATCCATCATGCGCCGGTAATCACCATAAGCCTCATAAAACTCCATCATAGTGAATTCCGGATTATGACGCGTACTCATCCCTTCATTGCGGAAATTACGGTTAATTTCAAACACACGCTCCAGACCACCCACAACCAGCCGTTTCAGATAAAGCTCAGGTGCTACACGTAAAAATAAATCCATATCCAGAGCATTATGATGCGTAACAAACGGCTTTGCCGTAGCACCGCCCGGAATCGGATGCATCATTGGCGTTTCTACTTCCAGATAACGTTCACTTACCATCACATTTCGTACTGCCTGAATAATCCGGCTCCGTTTCACAAAAGTGGCACGCGTCTGCTCATTGGTAATCAAATCCACATACCGCTGCCGATATTTCTGCTCCTGATCAGCCAAACCGTGAAACTTGTCCGGTAATGGCCGCAAAGACTTAGTCAGCAGTCGCAGACCGGATACTCGCACTGTCAGCTCACCGTGATTGGTTTTCATCAGTTCACCTTCAGCACCGACAATATCACCCAGATCCCAGTGCTTGAAAGCATTATGAGCCTGTTCACCAATCCCCTGATTATTAATATACAGCTGAATACGTCCGGTCATATCCTGAATGGTGGCAAAACTGGCCTTTCCCATGTGACGTTTTAGCATGATACGTCCGGCCACTTTTACCGGAATTGCCTTTTCTGCCAGTATATCTTTATCAAACTCATCATAAAGCTGATGCAAATCTCCGGCAAAAGCATCCCGCTTGAAATCATTCGGAAAAGCAACCCCTTCGGCACGAATTGCCGTTAGCTTCTCACGGCGGTGTGCCATAATCTGATTTTCATCCAGTTGTTCTTCTTGCGCGGCAGCTACCGGCGCATTCTGCTGTTCACTCATATGTATCCTCATACTATATGCAGTTGTTATCAACAAGCAACTGCCCGCCTGACACCATTGAGCATAGTATAAAATTCAGGCAATAATAAATTAGAAATAACCGTCTATTCTAAGTCAAAACAGCCAGTTTGACATCTAAAACACCTGCCCCAGTTACAACAATCCAACATTGCCCGAAGAAGTTCCGGCGGACAATTACAACAACTTAACACCATCAAGTAACAAAAACTGCAAATATTATCCTAAACAGATAAATCATTACTCATCAATAACCACAGCATAATAGCCCGCTCAGACAAATTGACAACGGCAATATTGCTTAGCAACTAAAACAGCAAAATAAGCCTGCATAAATCTTAAATTAGCAAACAATAGTCAAGATAAAACGTGGTGAGATATTTATAATTTAAATGACATTTAATTAAAATATACAATTATCTCCATTCAGATATTTAAACCTTATCCTGTAGTGTATACAGGTAACTGTACGAAATATCAGCAGACAATTTTTTGATTTAATAATAATTACATGAAATACAACTCATTAACCTACCGGTGGCGAATAATAAATTTAACAGCAAATACATTAACTTTATCGCAGTACCACCAATCAAACCAAACATTCCTTCTCAGGAGACGAGCATGTATCAGCTGCACTTATATGATACTCCCACCGCGATGAATACAGCTCTGGCTACAGCCATCACCGCCAACCTACAAAATGCAATTAATCTGCGTAATTGTGCTTCACTGGCAGTTTCTGGCGGTCCGGCACCAGTCGAACTGTTTCAGATACTGAGCAAAACACAACTGGCGTGGGATAAAGTGTATATCACCCTTGTAGATGAGCGCTGGGTAGATAAACACCACGAAGACAGCAATGAACGGCTCATTCATACTCATCTACTCCAGAATAAAGCCCGGACAGCACACTTTATCAGTCTCAAAACAGTAGCTGAGAATCCTTATGACGGAGTAGACGAGATACAAGCCCGTTTACAACAATTCTTACCCTTGCCTATAGATGTACTGGTATTGGGTATGGGAGATGACGGACATACTGCATCGCTTTTCCCTCATGCCGAAAACCTGACCAAAGGTCTGGATATGCATTCGGACAGAATGGTAATAGACATGAAACCGCTAACAGCACCGCATGATCGTATTTCCCTGACTTTGCCAGTAATATTGAACAGTAAGCATTTATATTTACAACTTTCCGGGAAAAAACAACAGCATGTCCTGCAACAGGCATTGGCTGGTACCAACAGTAATGACATGCCGATCAGAGCTGTTCTGCACCAGCAAAAATGTCCGTTACAAATTTACCTGGCTCAGTAAAAACATACTCCATAAACCGGCCGGATGATTAAGAAAGCAGCAATTAAAATATAGATAAACAAATATAAAAAAACTGAATCCTGTAAAAGCAACAGGATTCAGTACCTATATACATCCCGATAAATTCCATCAAGATTGTGCAAGAAAATTATTTAAATAGCATATATTTTTATAATAATTGTATTTTGACTGATTACAGCCCTTTAAAATGCAAACGCGCAGCGTGATCTAAATACAGTTTTAACGGATCAGGTTTCGTTGGGTGCGCACCAGCAAGCTGATTGATTACGTCCGGATGGTCCATTTGATAGTCAGAACCAATAACCCTACCCAGGTGAGTAGCATAACGGCCAACTAATCCATTATTCTGTTTACGTTCTTTTTTGAAGAATGCACCCAATGCTACCAAAATAGCATGCGTATGATCTAGAATATTCAAACCCTCATTGACGGCATTCAATTTGATGATACCACTCCATAAATAATAGTAAACACCATTAGTTTCCAGCTCTTTACCCTATCCACCCCATGTTGCTTGCAGACCTTGCGGATATTTTTTATTAAATTCGTTTGTACCTTCGGTAGACAGATTTTTTAGTGAACCTTTAAAATCCTGAGGTAACAGTGATTTAGTGCTTAATAAACTGATCAGTTTCATAAATAATTCAACAATCAAATTAGTACTGTTTACAATTACAGAAGTTACAAAACCTACCAATGCCGAATGCAGAACTGCAACATAACGACGGGTAGGTGAATCCTAACAATGTCCGATCAAATTAACTTTTTCAGCACCGCTTTTTCTTAGAATTTTTCTAACTTCAGCAAGTAGCTGCTCATCACGTTCTTTAGGTGTATTCGTAGCAGAAACAGCAGGAGTATATACTTCGCAACCCAATTTTCTTAAATAATCAGCAATTTTAAAAAATATGGATAATCAAGCATGCGATCAAATCCAAAAAAACAATGCACAAGTACAATTGGATATTTTATACTGAATTTGGTTTAATTGGTTTTTAGTATCTACCATTTGATTTTCCTCACTACTATTTCATGTATATAAAAAATTATTTATTATTTAATAAATATGATTGAAAAAATAATTATTTTTTATTCTGCATGTATCTTTATTTAAAGTTTTGCACCTTTATCAATCGTATATACAATAACGACAAAAATTTTATTATATTGGTAAAATACTAAATAATATAATTTATACATTAACATTATATTAAAAACCTTAAAATCATAAATTTAAATATGCCCGAATAAGAAATGTGTACTTTATTTTAAACTACTAATATAGATAATATTTTTAATCAAATAAACTGATCCTGTTCAGAAAATATTATCTAATTATTCTTTCGACATTTATTACAGAATAATGATTAAATCTATAAAGTAACTAATAATAATGGTGAAAATCTACCTATTAAATTTAAGATATAATTAAGAACATAATTTTATAAATTAATTAATAAAATATTTTCTTGATCAGAAAAATTTAGCAGAAACTAAATAGCTATTTTTATTTAAATATCAAGCAGAATATACTTAATTCCGACTAAAACATAAAAAATACGTGTTTAGCCAAAAAATGCTGAACACGTATTTATCACCAAAGATTAAAAATTTATTTTAGCTTAAACATAGCCATACTAATTAATCCAATATTACCATCTATGCTCAACAGACAAGTTACCGCGATAACCTTCTCGTTTAGTGCTACCAAAATCGTGCTCATAGCGTATATCACTATTAATAAAGCTATTTTTTGCCAGAGCGATTTTAAGCCCAAGACCTACTTCACCCCAGGTTTTTGCATATTTTTCACGTAAACTGTCCTTACCTATATCAACACTGCCCGGATTAATAAAGTCATGCCAAATATTACCTATAGCATAAAAAGTGACTGGTCTGGCATTTGCATTAACCCCATCATACCCCAGCCGAACGCCGACTCTGCCACGTAATGCATCCTGACCATTCTGATCAACTTGACGATATTTATCGTTAAAACTATCCAGATCGATATACTGATAAACCAGTTGAACCTGTGGCTCAATCTTCCAGCTTCCGGTGACAGAAGCTGATTTACCTAATTCAAATGCCCGTCCGGCCTCTGCTGAAAGTGCAACACCCCATCCATTCTGGCTATCCGGATTATTCCCGTCACGTGCTATATATTTGTTGTGTAAATAAGATACTTGTCCCACCAAATCCACATAACTATTATTCGGCATATAGAAAGTATTCGTAACGCCAACACTAACAGCATCGGATTTACCTTTACCGGTATATTTGTCCGCGGAAATTAAGCCATTCTCTGAATGATATTCATCTGAAAAATCTGTATTGCCTCTACTGTAAGCAATATAGACTCCAGTATGATTATGGCTGCCATTATCATTGAATTTATTCAGAAAATCATGCCCTATTTGAATACCGGCAATGTCCGTATCTAAGTTCAGCCGATCTTTACCGTCTTGCTTCAGATGTTTACCGTAAATTCTGCTCCAAGTCTGTCCATGAATAAATTTATCAGACTGATTTTCACAGTTAGAACAATTTTCTGCATCAGCATTCAGATATGCCCCACGACGTTCATGCAGAGTACCGACACTCGCAAAAACCTGTTCCTGATTCACACGGGGCATAGCCACATAACCAGCTACTGCATCTGCATAAATGACTTTTCCCGGTTCTTCGGTATCTTTTCTTTTAGCCTCCATGGTCCAATAATAGTCATCACCATTACCGTTTTGTCGCTTAGCCAACTGAACTTCAGTAGCTCCCGAGGTTTTTGCAGTACCTTGGAAAGCCATATGATCATCATGAACACCAACATTAATTACAGGAATAGTGTTAAGAATATGCTCGACTTGTTTAACATTACCATCAATTATATTTTCGTTTCCATCTTTATCTACAGCCACAACCTGCGTCACACCGAAAGCAGCACCTAAGATAGTTAGCTTATCTGAATCCGAATTCTCACCATCCTCACCCCCCGGAGCATTCCAAAGGGTATTTATTTTTACCACAGATGAACCGTCATCACTGCTAGTGTAATCGCCGGTTATCGTTAAATGATCATCATACTTAGCATGGTTTTTATTATCCAGACTGATGATGCCGCCTTTGTTTTCAACATCTCCCTCCAAAATAAAATTATTTCCGCCACCGTCGTCCCATGCTGCATTAAGAACTGCACCGTTACTTAAGGTAAGCTTGTTAAATTTTGCTGTATTTTCTGACCCGTTTTTCTTTAAATTCCAGGTAAATCCGTCAGACAGATTCAGATTAAGAGTTGGTTCACCAGCGCTATTATCCGATTTTTGATTTTCTTCAGTTTTAACTGCACCTTTTGACACTAATCCAGTCATACTTCCTTTACCATATGCATTAAATGTCACAGAAGAAGCCTGATAGTCTTCATGTCCTTTTTCATTACCTGCTTCATCATAAGTATTAGAAAAAAATTCATAACCGTCTGCAGTATAATTACCACTTACATTAAGAATATATCCGTTATCATTGGCAGTAAGATCAGTCTTATCACCGGAAAAATTCAAAACGGTATTTACCTGCCCCTGATCAACAAAAATTAAATCTTTTCGGCCGACTGATCCGCTGACATTGGGATCCATACTTGTACCGGTAGTAGTAAATACAGCATTTTTGAAACTGGCCATTACATTTTTTGAAGCTGCCTGTTCTAGTTTCCCGCTACTGTTCTTATCATCATGAGTCCCAATTTCCAGCGCATATCCATTGGTTTTGATGGTAGTGCTACTGTCAGCATAATCTGCTTTCAAAACAGAATTGCGTAACATTTTAATACCGCTGCCATGCAATGCATCGGTTGTATCAATATATAAATTGTGATGAGATTCCAGAATACCAGCACCGGAACCCGTGTTACGTACTTTCCCCAATTTAACAGCAGAGCTGTCCCATTGCTGATTCTTATTGTTAAGCTCATCGCCTTTTTTAATAGTAATGTAGTTATTTTCGCCATTCAGTACCACAATTGGTGTCAGTTCACCATTAGGACCTTCACTTTCAGCATCACCATGATTATTTTTATTCCCTGATACATAAATACCAATTGCGCGATTCCCGGTTAAAGTCATGTCTAAATCACCATTTACAATAACCCTGCCTGCTGAACCATCTCCTTGATGACCATTAGCAGCACCCTGAATCACTCGAATACCATTATTCAATATAGGCGTAGCTTTACCACCATTGCCTTTAGTAGTTTGATTAATTGTTAACTTATTAACTTCTATAGTAGTATATTTACCGCTAGTTGAATTAGTTTCACTAGAATTAACTGTTGAACCAGCAAGTATGCCATAAGAGGCAACACCATCACTTGAGTTATTACCAGTATAATTATCGGTGATATTTAAAGTCACATTTCCAGCAGTTATATCAACACCAGAATGTGAAGATATCCCCTGAATATTACCATTACCGTTAATTGTAAAATCCAGATTACCCGCTTCAATTTTAGCGCCGTTATAACCATAAGAATATTGATTGCCCAATCCCGTATAACTACCATTGACATTAGCATTTAATACATTATCGCCTACTTTAAGTGTCCCATGTAATTTGCTTCTGGTAAGAATATAAAACTCCGCATTACCAGATTGCTCAACGGGATTATCATTTGCAGCAATATTATTACAACTGCTATTTACCCCATTTTTATCACCGACCAAATATGATCCATTGGTGTCACTGGTACAATCATCAGCAAAAGCTGTAGTTGAAGCGGCCAGAAATGAAACAGTTGCAGTAACTTTACAAGCTCGTTTTACAAGCTCAGAACAAGCAACAGTAGTGCCTGTTAATTTATTAAATTTAGTTTGATAAATTTTATTCATGATTATCCCTCTTAACAGCAATAAATTAACATAATTTTATTTGCTGACTTTAAATAATTTCATTTTGATTTATTTAGAAAATCAAAATATTTAATATAAAATTAACATTGAATTGTTTTTACTATAGTTTTGGCTTTTGATTTATGATAACCGTAATAACACAATTGATTTTTTAAAACCATTTTATATATAGATTTTGTTAATAAAACATTTTCCAATCCGAACGGACAAAAAAAAGTTAAGATCCATAATTTCTTAACTTGATCATTCTCATGATTACATTCAATAAAATTCACATAATCTAATGCCTGATTCAAATATAAATTTTCCTCCTCATTATTAAAATACGCCCAATTCATATACCCTACTGGCTTGTTATCTCTAATAACTAAAGCAAAGTTTTTTGATTTAATAATCGGTAATAAAATCCCTAAAGCACTGTCTAATGCAGCCCTTTGATAGTCAGTATTTTTACTCCACAACCAAATCATAGCACCTAGAACTTCCGCATCATTCCAGGTTGAATTTGGAAAAATACTTGGAGCTATTACTCGAATTGATTCATTCTGAAAGGCTGACATTTCATTCTTCTTCATTCAATTAGATCAAAACAACAAGGAAAAACAACAATAACATGTTAAATTTATTAACTAAAACAAATATAATTGACAATATATATCCATATTTTACCATTTAAAAACATAAATTAGATAATATTAATAATTTATATTTTATATATAATATATTGCATTAATTAATTATCAATTTATTTTAATTAAATTTATTTATTTAATATAAATAATAAATAGTTTAAATCAATAATATTAATTGAGTTATATAAAATCTATATAGACAATTATTTAATATATGATTTTACCTTATAAATACCTAGCATTAAATGCTCTATGATCCTCATGATCATTTTCCTTACTGCCATTACGGTTAATAGCAAAACCACTCTGTTTTATATTAATAAACTGTTGCCCCGATTAATTTTAAATCTTACAATTGCAAATAAAATTATATCAAATAACTATTTAAATAAATAATATAAATTACTAAATTCATTTTATTTCCGGTCTGAATTTCAAGCATCAATGTCTATAGAAATAATACTTATTACGCAGCCAATTAGCCAACATAACTGTATATGAACTATAACGTCAAAACTAACGCAGGTATGCTTCTGTCGGTATCAGTAAAATAACAGATAAAAACAAACAAAGGATAAATTTATACCAGATTAAAATTATTTGATTTTCTAATTAAATATTTATTCATTGATTGATAGTCCAAATGAAAATAATAATGCTAAAACTGATGCTTTTTGATTTTCAACATTAAATGATGAGGTATCTATATCAAACTCATACAAAAGCTCATTTTTATTTAGTAAAATAAAACCATAAGAAAATAATATATTTATTAGATCAGAAAATTCATGATACATTGTATCAATACTATTGATTACTTTATTTTCATAATATAAAAAAGCATATGTTGACACCAAAGATAAATATAAAAATGAGGGTTTATTATAATGTTCAAATTGAATAGATATACAAAAATCATCATTTAAATCAGTATTATCTGTTATTTTAAATAAAGAATAAATATCATGTAATATACTTTGATATTTTAATGAGTTATATGACTTCATTACAAAATGAAAATTTGGTTTTTCTAAATCTTCATATGCATTAAGAATATCGTGAAAAATTTGATTGTTTTTTGCGCACATTATTATCAATATTCCTTTCCTGCTGAGTGTCCGTGTGCTTCACCTTTGGAATCGACATGAACTCTGACTTTTGTTTATACTCCGTCATTGAGACCAGTTCCAACCCTATTACCAATTTTCATATCAAATTTATCCGGTTGATTTGGTACAGGACTTTCCTGAGTTATGGTATCACGTACTAATTTATCAGTATTAGCTTTACTATCAAATACTGATGTTGGTTTACCTTGCTTTATTCTATTATTATATTGAGGCGTACCCTGAATATGCCCAGCTTGTTTTTTTGGTGATCAGTTTTATCTGTTTAATAGCTTCTGATCCGGAAACAAACTGTAAGGTTTACCTGTATTCTTCGTTGTGGCAACTTTCAATGTGGCCAGTCACGTCGTAGGGGTAATCGCTCTGCCCCTGACGGTTGTGTTTTTTACCTGCCAGCCTGTCCAGATTATCGTAGCTGTAGCTGCGATCCAGTATGATATCCGGCAAAATGCCAGCTCCGGGACGTTTAGTCTGTTTGCCGTAAGGCGGCTGGTGCGGTCGTATTTAAAACTGGTGTGCATTCTGCCCTGACTGCGCAGGGTTTCTCGATACTTGAAATTAAAGTACTCTTCATTAGTTCCATGCACTAGCTTAGCCGTGATTGCACGAAGATAGTAATAAAAAATCGGAAGAATATAATCCATAGATTATTTCCGTTTTTACATTTATTCCTTACTAATAACTTTTAGCTACCAGCGTTTTTTCATCGTTACTATATCTAGATTCATAATCTTCAATATATTCAAGTTCTCTTGTTAATTTACAACACCATTTGTATGGTTTAAATTCATATGGATTATGAATAACAAACCCTTCAGAGAAAATATACTCTGGCAAAATTTCATCAACTGGCATATACAAATAAACGTAATCACCTTCTTTTAAGAAGATAGTTTCCCCCATATAGTTTTTTATTTCATCTGTCTGAGCCAAACCAACAATACCTGAATCTACACCCCTCTCATTATCAAAATCTGCAAATATTCTACTATTTAATCCTTTTATATATTTTTTTACAATTATTATTGACAGTCATTCTTCGCTTCTCTATTTTCTTTAGGAATTAGTGGATGGAACGAGAGTTAAATAAAAAAAGCTGGAAAGAGAAGATTTGATTTTTTTACCCAGCTTTCTTTATCATTTAAAAAGGTAATGTCCTTTTAATAGGAGCAAATTTTCTAATATCAACATCTTGTAATTTAAAGTAATTAAAAGCATCTTCTATATTGGAAAACTCAGTAAATTCTTCAGTTGCATAATCTTCGTACATTTCCATTTTATTTTCCGGTATGTGGAAAAGATAAGTATTGTATTGTTCATCCTCTTTTTTAATAGCATATTCAAATAAATAATTTTCACCATTTATATTCTTTATCTCATCAAAACCTCTAACCTTACCATTCTCTATGGCAGTAATTAATTTTTTTATATACAAATCAACCATATATAAATCAATCCTCATCGTTATCCTATCAGAACGTTTAATATTTATATGAGGCAAAGAACCATGCCCTGTACCTTCATGATCATTATGACCATATACACGACCAGTATTAGAGTCAATAGGGCAATCTTTTCTATAACGGACTATACCATCTTTTTTCTTAAATTCCTTGAGTTTATTTTTTTCTAATACCAGCAGCATCCTGTGAACCAATCCCTCTTACTTTTTTATCATCCGGAAAAGCCTCCATCAATATTTATATGCTCCCTTTTTGACTTAACTGTGACAATGATTCCTTGATGCTCTTTTCGAAAAAATTTCTCTTTTTAAAATATGAAATAAACTCCAGCAGACGATCCATATCAGTGGATTAGGCACGTAACAGCAAAGATTGATTTCTCCATTCGGCACAATCGGATCCGGCTAAGTAAAACGATCTGTATCCGGATACATAATACTTGAAAGTATTGAGGTACAGTACGGTTTCTCTGTCTAAATACTGCCCCTGATATCGCAGATTCTATTGTATCGGGATATGTGCTGCCTCCTGTATCGGTTTGCATCACAGCTGTTATGATCATTTCCAGACGATTTCGCCGGTTCCATCCGCCTGCTCTTCCGGCATGCTGCTTACATCGGTATGAAAAAGCTGATTATTCATACTTTTCATCATTTTATAACTCAATAAAATCTCTTCATTTTATTTCCATTAAAATTTTAATCTATTTATATAATAATGGTAGATATAACAAAGAATTGTACGCACAACCCTGTCAGACTAAACAATTAGTTAATGGGATTGAGGATGTACTTGTTTAGTGGATTGAACAAAAGATAAATAAAAAAGCCAAAAAATTTGATTTGCTTACCCGGTTTTTATTAATTATAGTAAGTGAAACCAAAAAAATTATTTGGATCTAAAAATAACTGCCTTTCATTTTCCCCATCTGTGTAATTAATCTCAATAGTAGAAAACGGGATTGCCTTGTAGTCAATTCGAGTTACTTTTATTTCCTGTTCAGTCTTAAATAGTTGTGAATATATAGACATCAAAGAAAATTGGTCATCTTCTTCAATATCAAACCATTCATTTATATTTTTCAACTGATTATGGCGAATAATTCCATCATCAATATATAATTCGAAGATATTTTCATTTACGATGAAATATATCCTCTCATACATTGGGTGGAAAACTGGCAGGGTCTCAGCATCTGTATAGCCAGAAATCATAACGTCACTTATAGTACCTTGTATCATGCGGTTAAATAATTTTTTCATAGTCATTCTCTATTGAGAAAAAATAATTCCAATATCCATACCCATCCCAGACTCAATAATCGTTACAAATTCCTCTGTGCCATCAGGTGTTTTTTGGATATATAAATCATTTCTTTTCCTCTATACGTTTTCATTAGTGGCTGATTTTTTTATTGTCCCTGACCAACATAGACTAACTTCGCACTATCCCGCAACATTTCAATATTCTTTAAAAATTCAGTCCCTTTTGTCAACTTTCCATTTTGGATATTTTTGCTTAAATAATCTTCAAGGAGACCTTTGTGTTGAATAAGTCATCTTTAAAATTTTTGCCGAGTTTTCTATTGCAGCCAGTTAGTCCCAGTAGATTAATATATATCAGAGGATTCTCGACGTACTTATACAGGTTTAATCTGTCTTCCAGGCCTATCGACTCAGGTAGTAAAGTAATCTGTATACTGATCGTAGTACCTGAAAGTATTGTAATGCAGTCCGGTTCTCTGTCTAAATACAGCCCCTGATACTGCAGCTTTTGTTGTACTGAGATATATTCTGTTTCCTGTATCAATTTACCCAACAGCTGATATGAGTATTCCCAGACAATTTCACCGGCTTCATCCGTCAACCCCTCCGGCATACCGTTCAGGTCGGTATGAAGGTAGTAGATTGTACTCTTCCTGATTGCCTGTTTGGTTTAACCGCACCAGTAGTGTAAATGAATGAGGCCAAAAAAGATTAAAGATAGCTTGCTTTAGTAAATTGAATAGAAATTAATAATTAAATAAACTGGAAAATAATAATTTTTCCCCAGTTTATTCAATGTAATTTATTTATGAATATTTAATTTCATAGTTTCCAACTATATCGAAAATATGGTCATAAGTGCTAAGAATTATATGCTGGACTTCATCTTCATTCGTATCCTTTATCAAATCAAAGCATGATTTAGAATTTTTTTCATACGGATAATCATCTAAACTATATATAGTCAGTTTTTTTATGTTACTAAATAAAAAATCAACATTAACATCTAAAACACCTATAAGAGCTGGTTCACAGCAAGACAAAGATAACGATGTTCTAATGACAAAATTTAAAGGATATAAGCTGAGTTCAGTCTCTGATATAATTAAAGCATCCCGCCCGATAATCAAGCCATATTTTGTTTCAATTGGTTTTACATTCATTTTATTTACAATCTTTTCTTATCATTAATAATTTACCAGTATTTTTAGTTGAAAATCTTCTCATAAGGTCAATTTCAGAATACTCTTCTGCAGTTGCTCATTCTGATGAAATTTTGGATACACCAGCGTCTTTAACTAGCATACAGACAACTATTATCCATAGTAAATATGCGTCCTTATATGCATCTTAAATAGCAAGCGTTCTTGAATATTTGCAGGTAAATCTTTCATACTGATTTTTCTGATTAGTTTAACCTTGTTTATATATGATTTAGTCATTTTTAAGCTTATGTATTAAATCATTAATCTTAGTTTGATTACTAAACGCAGGATTAACAATATTTTAGGAGAATAAAATAGATTTAAGGCTAACAGAAGCTAATCCAAACGGATCGATCCATAGGTGCATACCGATAAAGATTATGTCCGCCTCTTCGGCTGAGTAAAGCGAATTATATCAGGATTATAGTATCTGAAAGTATTGTAGTGCAGTCCGGTTTCTCTGTCTAAATACTGTTTCTGATACCGCAGGTTCTGTTGTATCTCTCTATGAGCAATCTCCTGTATCGGTTTGCCCCATAACTGATATGAACATTCCCAGACGATTTCACCGGCTTCATCCGTCAGCTCCTCCGGCATGCCGTTCAGGTCGGTATGGAAGTAGTAGATGTGCTCTTCCTGATTACCGTTTCTGTCTATCCGCGCCAGTGGTTCATAGCTGCCTTCACCGGTATACAGATACAAGCTCTGCCGTTTGTCTGCGCTGCTTTCCTGAATCATCTGCATCCTGTCCCACAGGAAGGTGGTGCGGTTGCATGGCTTGCCGTCTCGGTCCAGCCGGTGTTTTTCAATCCGCCGGCCAAGTACATCGTAGACGTAGCCGTAGCGTTCAGTATGGTTCAGCTATTCGATACGCACTTCGGCCAGGCGGTGTTCGGCATGGTAATGATAATACTGGGTACCGCTGGCGGTTTGTTTGCTGCGGACATGCCTATGCGGTATCAGTTTAGTTTGAAGGTGGTAATAAACAGTTTACCACCTGATTTTAAAGCTAAAATTTATTATTTCAGCATTGTTTTTCTGATGTTGCCAACGTTCACATTTTTATTATTGTAATTACAATTTAATTTTTTATTCAAAAATTCCTTCTTCCAAAAATCCTTCTTTTTTTAATGTTGCTATTCTTTCACGATTTTTTTCAGTAAGTTCTAATTTTTTGAATTTTTCTAATAATTCACACCCTTTTTCAGAAAGCTTAAATTTTTTTAAATATATTGGTATGGTTCGTTTTGGCGACAACAAAATGTATTCAGGATTTTTAAACCATAAGTCTAAAGATGCATCTGGAAAAGGAATATTCGGATTATTAAATACATTTTCACTTGGATCATAATCATCTTCTTCTGTTTTGGTAATCATTGATAAAAATTGATCAAAGGAATCTGCTACAAATCTTAAATTGGTATTTTGCTCCAGGTATCCGTTTATTACCTTCATATCAAAATACAAATCATTGACTTCATGATCCCAATGATAAATTTTGCCATTCGGATGTAAACAAAGTAAATCTCCATAATTCACAGTTGCTATAGCAATATGCTTTTCAGGTATTCTATTCAGATACGCATAGTTTGTAGCAATTAAATCTTCATCTTCTTTTTTTGAGAAGCCTAAAATAACTTCGAGCGGTAATTCTTCCCCTTCACAGTCAATACCATAACAAAATTCCATGTTATAAAAATCAATCACATTATATTGTTTTAAAAAATTAATATAAGAACTGTGTGATTTTTTTTTCAATTTTAATTTCGAAATCAGTTTATCAATATCTTCGGGTACTTTATATTTTGATTGAAACATTTTATTTCCTTTAAGGTTTATCCATGAATAAGTTCTGATGCACTACCTGTATGAGGAAAGTTGTAATGTAATTCAGCATCAAGAAGTATCAATGTCTCTTTATCAACATGATGCCACACTTTTCCTGGCGGAGCCTTATATATATCATATCCTTTGTATCCAATCTTTTCGCTTGCTATTTTGTTATCGTGTTTCCTATCACCATTAAACCTTGTTGAGGTTACTTCTTTTTCCGCATACGGGCTGAAATCCGGATTACCATATTTATCATACGTTACCGCCCGACCTTTATGGTCGTAGAAAGTAATAGATCCATCCGGATGATATGTTGTTCTGGAATGATCTAAATGCTTGTTCTTTGAGGAAGGCATTCGTTTTTTTCTGGCAGTACCACGTTTAGCCCATCCCCACGGATCGATCCACATAAACGCATTGGGCGCATACTGATACAGATTGAGTCCAGGGAAATACTGTTATGGTAAGACACCTTGGCAAACTTGGGTAGAGACAAAAGGACTGGCTAAAGAAAAGCAGCTAGAGAATTTATTTTACTCATCAGACAGTCATTGTGTTAGAACGAATGCCGATGAGTAGGTAGTATTTGTCAGATTAAGTTTGAGCTAGTACACATAAGTATAAATAGTCATAGAACTTCAACTGTACCAACTAGTTTAGGTCCTTCATAAATATTCATCATAAATCCTTTCTTAAGTAAAAAGCTTGGTGCATCTTCCATTAAAAAATAGGCTTCTCCTAAACCTATTCTTTGAGTGTATTCTACTAGCTCGTAACTTTTAACATTTAATACTAATGACCAAGATGAAATATCGCCATTTTTACCTTCCATTGGTTTAGTAATAACATAGTATTTTATATTTAGGGGAAGAGTTTTTTTTCCATCTTGTTGTATAGGGGTCCAATAAATTTTGACATTAACTCTGCAATTTTCCATTTTGTTTCTCCTCGTTAACATTTTGGTTGATGTATATATTTACTCCATTTAGGCTTTATTTTAGCCTTATTAAGGGCTACATTATCAATAAATCTAGCTTTTCCTATACCATCTAATCGAGGATTTTTATAGGCTGCATCTGCTATATTATCAGGAACGCTAACCTGAACGACACGGAAATCACCACCATGTCCCATTTTTTCACCCCATGTAACAGCATCTTTATAGGACTCAGCAAACCATTTTCCTTCTAAGGTGCTTGGAGGTGATGTCCACTTTCCAGTTTTCATTAATTCATCGTATTCTGCAAGATTCATACCTCTATATAAGAGCATTAAACCAAGTGGATCAATCCAAGTAAACCCATTAGGCGCATACTGATACAGATTCAAGCCACCCAGCAACCCAATCGGGTCTGGCTGAGTAAATCTACCTATATCCGGATCATAGTACCTGAAAGTATTGTAATGTAAGCCGGTTTCTCTGTCTAAATATTGTCCCTGATATCTGAGGTTTTGCTCTATGGGTTCGTGTTCGATTTCATGAATCCGCTTTCCCCAAAGTTGATAGCTACATTCCCACAGTATTTTACCGTTTGCATCGGTAAGTTCTTCCGGACAGCCATTCAGGTCGGTGTGGAAGTAGCGGATATGTTGTTCTTGGTTGCCGTCTGTGTCTATCCGCGCCAGTGGTTCGTAGCTGTTCTGATCTGTATAGATATATAGGCTGGTGGGGTGATTCGAGCCGGTTTCCTGAATCATTCTTAAGCCGTCCCACAGGAAGCGGGTACGGTTGTAGGGTTGGCCTTCGCGGTCTATCTGATGTTTTTCAATACGCCGGCCAAGGGCGTCATAGAGGTAGCGGTATCGTTCGGTTTTGTTAAGTTGTTCGATGCGTACTTCGCTCAGACGGTGTTCGGCATCGTAATGATAGTGCTGGGTTGCGCCGATGGTCTGTTTGGTCTGAGTTCTGCCGTGCTCGTCGTAGCTGTAGTGGTGCCCTCTGAAATGCAGGAGCTGGTTACAGCGAATCAGGTTGTAGTTGCTGTAGTCTTCTCTGTATTTGCTGTCCAGCAGGTTGGCAGCGGCATCATATTGCAGGGTTTCCCAGTATCTCTGGTTACGGCAGCCTTCGATTCTGCCAGTGTGATCATAGCGGTAATCGGTCTGCCCGTGTTTGCTGTGTTTTTTGCTTACCAATCGGTCGAGGTTATCGTACTGGTAGCTGCGTTCGATGAGGATATCAGGCAGGATGGGATTCTGATTGCGCTGTATCTGTTTGCGTTGCAGCCGGCTGTTGCGGTCGTATTTGAACTGGGTGTTCAGGCATCCCTGAGTGCGTAATATTTCGCGATACAGGTGGTCGCGCTCGATGTCGCTGATAATCTGTCCGTCTAGGTTAATCTGGTGTAGATGGCCGGAACCATAATACAGTTTGTTGATGGTGCGCCCGACGGCATCGCGTTTGAAGCGGTGTTCGATCTGATGCGGGCTGCCGGCTGCAAAACGCACGCTGCTGACGTTGTCGAGCAGGTCGTAGCTCAGCTGCTGTCTGCGCCCGTCCAGATCGGTCTGTTCGGTCAGGCGGTCGCCGGCATCATACTGAAACCGGTACTGTTCGCCGTTTTCGTTGGTCAGAGCGGTAAGGCGTCCGTAAGCATCGTAGCTGAAGCCGAGCTGACGGCCGGCAGCATCGATGCGGGTGTGTACCAGTCCGCGCGGGTCGCGCTAGTAGTGGGTGCTGTGGCCGGCAGGGTCGGTATAGGTCAGTAGCTGGCCGGAACTGTTAAATAATATGGAATATATAGCATAATTTTCTATATGATTTTTGTACTAAGTATGGGATATTTACAATTATCAAATGGAAAAATATATATACATTTGAACTATTCTATTCTTTTTTTCAACTTCCTAATTTCAGGTGTCAATGCAAAACAATCCTCTATTGGTTCTCCATCTAATGACCAGTAGCTTATCAAATCTATATATTCTTTATAATTATCGAAAAGAATATTTAATGCCTTGGTAATAATTTCATCACTTGGACTTAATCCAAAAGACAATAAATCGTTAATGACATCAAGAGATAAAATCATTAATTCTTTTTTTTCTTCCGATGAATATTTATTTTGTAAATAAGCAGAAATATATTTATTTAGCCATTCTTTCGTTCGATATTCATCGGGTAATTCATAAGCCCAATCCTGAGTAAATCGATCACCAAGTGGTAAACCAAGATCATCACATAGTCTTTTATTTTTTTGCATATTCATCCCTATTAATTTGGATACGATGAATTAAATGGAAATGATGTTCGTACCGAACCATCGGGTTTTACAACTACCCTTGCCATATCAGGAAATATTTCTGTCCCATCTGGTAAATAACCCCGACCCTTTATATTTTGGGGTAACGGTACATCATGTACACCAGATCCTTTTTTAGCGACATTAGCAATAAATTCAGCGGCTAATTTATCGTCATCATATTGACCTATTTGATGCCCTTTACTTCTTGCACGATCTTTTAATTGATTAGATTTTACCTTTTGTCCATGATCTGAAAAAGTATGACCATAGGTTGGTTTACTTTTTGGGTTGCCCCATTTAAAATTTCCACAACTCCACCCCCACGGATCAATCCAAGTCAACCCATTAGGCGCATACTGATACAGATTAAACCCACCCAGCAGCCCAATCGGGTCTGGCTGGGTAAAGCGTCCTATATCCGGATCATAGTACCTGAAAGTATTGTAATGTAAGCCGGTTTCTCTGTCTAAATATTGTCCCTGATATCTGAGGTTTTGCTCTATGGGTTCGTGTTCGATTTCATGAATCCGCTTTCCCCAAAGTTGATAGCTACATTCCCACAGTAATTCGCCGTTTGCATCAGTTAACTCTTCCGGGCAGCCATTCAGGTCGGTGTGGAAGTAGCGGATATGTTGTTCTTGGTTGCCGTCTGTGTCTATCCGCGCCAGTGGTTCGTAGCTGTTCTGATCTGTATAGATATATAGGCTGGTGGGGTGATTCGAGCCGGTTTCCTGAATCATTCTTAAGCCGTCCCACAGGAAGCGGGTACGGTTGTAGGGTTGGCCTTCGCGGTCTATCTGATGTTTTTCGATACGCCGGCCAAGGGCGTCGTAGACGTAGCCGTAACGCTGACTGCGGCCTGTTTGTTCGATGCGTACTTCGCTCAGGCGGTGTTCAGCATCGTAGTGGTAGTGCTGGGTTGTGCCGATGGTCTGTTTGCTGGCAGTTCTGCCGTGCTCGTCGTAGCGGTAATGGTGTCCCCTGAAATGCAGGAGCTGGTTACAGCGAATCAGGTTGTAGTTGTATTCTTCTGTCCCTCTTCGGTCTAGAAAATATGTAAAAAAATAAATTTAAAAATATCAAGAAGATTTTTAGTATCACTTCTGCTTTTATTTTACATTTCTTTTAAAAAAATATCTGAATATGAGCTTAAATCATCTTTATTTCTACCAATTGGATATTTTTTTCCTAATTTAAGTAGCCAATCACTAAATTTTTCTAAAAAAAATTTATTATTATTATTAACTTCAAATATTGCAGAATCAGAATAAGACTCAACTAATAAATCTAATATTTCCAAAAAATCTTTGTCATTTTTTAATATTTCCTCAACTTTAAGTAATTGAAGAGACTTTATTATATCTATTATTTGAGATAGTGTTAAAATGGTTGGGCCATTTTTTATGTCATTTAATATTTTTCGAATCATTACTATTTACCTAAAAATTAAAATGGAGAATTTATTAATGGAATATGTGACTGGTTCATTTGCACATCATCTCTTCCTCTACTATTCACTTTTGTTCCATTAGATAATGTATTGGTTTGTGCCGAATGAGCCCCACCAGTAGGACGTGTCGTAATTGAAGCTGTGGGGCCTTTTGCAGCATTTGAACTCGGATATCTAGCTACAGCATTAGGGTTTGTACCATGTCCATGTACTGAATATGTAATTCCATTGGAGTTTGTTTGATATTTAAAACCTCCTGATGGGAATTGTGATGAAGACATCCACTGATTAGAAATACCACCTTGGTTAGCCCATTTAGTAACGTCATTATATTTAATCTGACCATTATGAACTAATTCTGACGGATCAGTCGGACGTTTGTTAAAACGTCCTGTTTCATTATTACGCCAACGATTCGACTTACTATCAAAACTACAGCTCAAACCAAGTGGATCAATCCAAGTAAACCCATTAGGCGCATACTGATACAGATTCAAGCCACCCAGCAACCCAATCGGGTCTGGCTGAGTAAATCTACCTATATCCGGATCATAATACCTGAAAGTATTGTAATGTAAGCCGGTTTCTCTGTCTAAATATTGTCCCTGATATCTGAGGTTTTGCTCTATGGGTTCGTGTTCGATTTCATGAATCCGCTTTCCCCATAACTGAAAGCTACATTCCCACAGTATTTTACCGTTTGCATCGGTAAGTTCTTCCGGACAGCCATTCAGGTCGGTGTGGAAGTAGCGGATATGTTGTTCTTGGTTGCCGCTTGCTTCTATGCGAAACCGTGGTTGATTGCTATCTGTGGCGGTGAGGATAAAGAAATTAATTAAGCCATATAGTACCTACTACTTAAGCTTTATAATTTCCATTATTACTTTAGATATTTACGATTTTCTATAGCGTAATTATTACTATTCCATATTCTTAATTCATAAAAATTCTCTGTTGGTAAAATTGAAAACCCAAAAGAGTTACTTATGGCAACTAGCAAACACTCTAGCGTCTTGTTACTATTCTTTACTTTAATATTCCAAAATAATATTGGATTTTGCTTAATGTTATTAATATGCAATTTTAAATAATAATATGTATTACAAGTGATAATTTGGAAAACTACTAAATCATTATTATCAATACTACTCAAAAAATCACAAAATCGGTTAAATAATAAATTTTCATTTACTGATAAATCTACTGGCTGATATTCAATATTATCAATAAATTTTGACAAAAAGACATTATAATCATGCGACTCAAACGTTATCGAGTTGCTGTTATTATCAATCCGTAATTTATTTGAGATATTTTGAAGAATTGCTTTTTTTTCTTTTTTAATAACTGATAATTTCAATTTTTCTTTTAAAGATAATGACATTATTTTCTGCCTTTAGCGTTTGTAATTCCTGTCATATTTTCAGGAATATGTCCACCATGTTGATTATATCTTACTTTTGGTTGGAGAGGATCACCGTGCAAATCATCAGCAGTATGAAAATGAGGGCCGCGACCAAATTTATCTTCCTCGTGTAAAATAATGTATTTCTTATTTCCATCAACTTTATACTCCCAAACCGTTCTGTTTTCATACTTATTATCATAAACCTTTACTGGTTTTGGAGTATTTGTATTACGAGGAATTCTTAATCTCCGTTTTGCTTCTCTAAAGGCTGCTTTGAAACTTGTATTACTACACATCAAACCAAACGGGGCAATCCAAGTCAACCCATTAGGCGCATACTGATACAGATTAAACCCACCCAGCAGCCCAATCGGGTCTGGCTGGGTAAATCTACCTATATCCGGATCATAATACCTGAACGTATTGTAATGTAAGCCAGTTTCTCTGTCTAAATATTGTCCCTGATATCTGAGGTTTTGCTCTACTGATTCATGTTCGATTTCATGAATCCGTTTCCCCCATAACTGAAAGCTGCATTCCCAGAGTAATTCGCCGTTTGTATCGGTAAGCTCTTCCGGGCAACCATTCAGGTCAGTGTGGAAGTACATTACCCTTTCGGGCTCATTACCTCGTTTATCTATCCGCGCCAGTGACTCATAAATATTACGATTTTTATATTAATTAACTATTCGGATATTTATCTAAATAACCTTGACTTGATGGGTATTTTGTAAAAAAAGAAATTTTATTTTTATCAATAAATTCAATATCAAAAATTCTAGAACAATTTTTTTCCAAACCAATATCATAAGAATATAATTTTTCTTCAATCTCATCCAAAAGAGATATCGCCATATCATTAATAATCGAATTACATTCATTAATAAAAAAAATTACTTCTTTCGGAAAATTAGATTCAATAATCACTCCTTCATAATAATGATCAAACTTTTCAATTTTTTTATATTCTATAAGAGCATATCTCTGTTTATCTCTAAATGAAACAATATAGTCTTTCATCATTACCCTTTACATCCTTTGAAAATGCCAAATAGTTTACTTTTATTAGTATTAAAACCATTAATACCTTCTGAGTGAATTAATCTTGCATGGTTTACTCCCAACTTACCTTTAGATGGATCATGAATAACATCTAATCCAATTTTCTAAGATCTACGACTTTTGCTTCACCCACACTTGTCGTAGGCCTATTAGGAAAAGCTCCATTCCATATTTTAGTGGCTTCATCGACACTATTAGCCCTAATAACAGAAACACCTGGTGGAGCTAATTTTCCTTTATTAATAGCTTCTATTTCTCGAGGATTGAAATCAAATCCATAATGACCATTAGTACTAATCCTATAAATTTTAGTAGCATCAGAAAGTGGTAAGCCCTTTTCTAGAAGGGTGTCAGTCAATCCCCACGGATCGACCCAAGTCAACCCATTAGGCGCATACTGATACAGATTCAAGCCACCCAGCAGCCCAATCGGGTCTGGCTGGGTAAATCTACCTATATCCGGATCATAATACCTG
>NZ_JACFQM010000013.1:0-41044 GCF_016101465.1 Snodgrassella sp. M0110
GCCTCCACTAATCCCCTGTCAACTCCTGCTTGCATTTATTTTTGACTTCCTCCTCATTCAACTGTTTTTACTAAGTTTATTTTTGATCCATTATTTTTGATTACATCAAATTTGTATTCTTTAGCTGTGTATGTACTTTCTAATTTTCTTGCGAATTGATTATTTGCAAAATCTGTTGCTGTTTTTCTGCACTCAATGTGGTTAAGTGTAAGGTTTGCTCTGCCAATGCTTTATATAGTGTTTGTTCTGATTGTTTTAATGATTGCCAGTGGCGGGCAATGGTATTGCTGTCACCACGTTTAATGGGGCCGGTTAAGGCTTTGTCTGGAGACATCATCTGTAATTGATTGAGATTTTGCTGCATTAGTTGATTTACTAGAGTTTCTGCCAATTCTTGCGACAAAGACAGTGAAGCTAATATATTTCTTGCGAAAGCATTTAATGTTACTAAAAAATTTGCACTGATGGAGAGAGCGGCGTGATAACGGCTTTTCTGAGCAGAATCAATATTAAAGTAGGATAAGTTTGCTGCCTGTGCCAACTTATATAATAAAGATAATGCTTCTTCATCACCTTCTATTGCACATGGATGCCCCGGTAAAGTATTGATGGCCGTTTCTATCGAAGCAAAGGCAAATACCGGATGTAATGAACCTACTAATAATTTCTGTTGCTTATGTGGTACTAATATATTGCTATTTAATGCACCACTGAAATGAAGTATCAATGTGTCAGCCTTTAGCCAGTCAATTTGATGTATTTTCCAACCAATTTCTTCGATGAACTGATCGCTAACACCTATGACTATAATATCCGCTGGTGGTAAAGTTTCCAGTTGTTTGTGTACTTGGATGTGCGGTATGTGATTTTTGAGATACTCTGCAGCTGAAAAATTGCGATTCCAGACAGCCTGAATATTAATCAGTTTACTTTGATGCCAGATTATGGCTAATGTTGAGGCAACCTTACCTGCACCAACAATATTTACGCTTGGTCTGCGTGCTTTTTTCAGGCAAATGGAGCTAGTTGTCATTATTAATTTTTCTAAATTAAAAGACGATTATTTTACCTGAGACTATGTGTTGCAATTGAAGCCTCTTAACCAAAACGGTACACTTCAATACTTACTCTATTATTCTAACCATAATTTACTTGGGCAAACACGTTAATGAATGCTGCTTTTAATGTGAAATCTGCGCGTCTGGATACGCTGTCAGTACAATTACTGACAGATGATCTGACTTTGATTAACCAGGAACTAAAGCAACGGGCAGAACGTTTTGGTAATTTACGCAATATGCCTTTTACTCTGGATCTGCAAAATCTTTCCAATCAGGCAAATGTGAATTTAGCGAAGCTGATTGCGCTGTTTGCACGATATAATTTGCGCATTATTGCTATCCGCCATACCGATTTATCTTGGTCCAATCTGGCTAAACAGCATAATATTGCTTTTAGCATTCTTCCAGAGGAACAGGCCAGTGCACGCGTCAAAGCTGTGACTGAGGCGCAAATACCACAAATTACTGAAAAAGAAAAAATCACTTCATCTGCTTCTGCCTTACCGACGCTGGTGATAGATCGCACTATTCGTACCGGTCAGCAGGTTTATGCGGAAAAATCTGATTTAATTGTTCTGGGACTGGTAAGTGAAGGAGCGGAAATTATTGCAGATGGCAATATTCATATTTATGGTCCTTTACGCGGCCGGGCATTGGCTGGTGCTGCCGGAAACAAGGATACGCGTATTTTTGCACAGTCTATGCAGGCTGAACTGGTATCTGTAGCAGGAATTTATCGCATTTTTGATCAACAATTACCAGCACATCTGTATCGTCACCCTGTACAGATTTTTCTGCAGAATGACCGGCTGGTGCTTAGTGCGATTCAGGCGCATTAATTTTATGACTGATTTTTGAATGTATTGACAGATTCATTTATATAACAAAAAGGATTTTGATTGTGGCAAAGATTATTGTGGTGACGTCAGGTAAAGGTGGTGTTGGTAAGACCACAACCAGTGCCAGTATTTCAACAGGTCTGGCTTTAGCCGGTCATAAAACTGCGGTAATTGATTTTGATGTGGGCTTACGTAATCTGGATTTGATTATGGGTTGCGAACGCCGTGTAGTTTATGATCTGATTAATGTTATTCAGGATGAAGCTACTCTGAATCAGGCATTAATTAAAGATAAACACTGCGAAAATCTTTATGTGTTACCGGCTTCTCAGACTCGGGATAAAGATGCGCTTACCCGCGACGGTGTAGAAAAGGTTTTAAAAGATCTGACCGTGAAAATGGGCTTTGAATATGTAGTTTGCGATTCACCGGCTGGTATTGAGCAAGGCGCATTGATGGCTTTGTATTTTGCCGATGAAGCCATTGTCACTACCAACCCGGAAATATCCAGTGTACGTGACTCTGACCGTATTCTGGGTATTTTATCCAGCAAATCACGTCGTGCTGAAACCAACAGTGCACCAGTGAAAGAACACTTACTGATTACCCGCTATTCACCTGAACGTGTTGAAAAAGGCGAAATGCTGTCCGTGCAGGATATTCAGGATATTTTGCGTATTCCATTAATTGGTGTTATTCCGGAATCACAAAATGTATTACAGGCATCTAATTCAGGCACACCGGTTATTTTGCAGGAAAATTCTATTGTTGCGGATGCTTATAAAGATGTTGTCGCTCGCCTGCTGGGTGAGGATCGTCCAATCCGTTTTCTAGATACTGAGAAAAAAGGTTTTCTCAAGCGACTGTTTGGAGGATAAGACATGTCTATAATAGATTTTCTTTTTGGCAAAAAGCAACAATCCGCAAAAACGGCTCGCGATCGTTTACAAATTATTATTGCGCAGGAGCGAGCTACTCATACACCGGACTATTTACCTACACTACAAAAAGAGTTACTGGAAGTGTTATCAAAATATGTTCATGTTTCTTTAAATGATATTCACATTTCTCAGGAAAAGAAAAACGGTATGGATGTATTGGCACTGAATATTACTTTACCTGAAACAGGAAAGAAAAAGGCCAGTTAATGACGCTGACTGAATTGCGCTATATTGTGGCTGTAGCTCAGGAAAAACATTTTGGACGTGCTGCCCAGCGATGTTTTGTAAGCCAGCCTACTTTATCCATTGCAATCAAGAAGCTGGAAGAGGAGCTCGGACTGGCATTATTTGATCGCAGCAGTAATGAGGTAATGACAACTGAGGCTGGTCAGCGAATTGTGGTACAGGCTCGCCGTGTTCTTGAAGAAGCTGATCGCATTAAGCTGATGGCGAATCAGGAACAGAGTGAACTGGAAGGAATATTTAAACTCGGTCTGATTTTTACCATTGCACCATATCTGCTGCCAAAGCTGATTTTATCTTTGCGAGAGATGGCCCCAGGAATGCCATTACAGCTGGATGAAAATTATACAGATGTATTAAAAGAATCACTTAAGCGCGGTGATCTGGATGCCATTGTGGTAGCAGAGCCATTTCATGAAACCGGACTGGAAACCATTCCGCTTTATGATGAGCCTTTTTTTGTTATTGTTCCGAAAGGTCATGCTTTCGAGCAATTGGACGAGGTTACACCAAAGCAACTGGGTGAAGAACGGGTATTATTGCTCACCGAGGGCAACTGTATGCGTGATAATGTACTGGCTAGCTGCCAGGAACTGGCTTCACGTCAGAAAATTCAGGGGTTGTCTAATAGCATCCAAGGAAGTTCTATCAATACAATCAGACATATGGTGGCCAGTGGTCTGGGTATTAGTGTCATGCCAGCTACAGCTTTAACAGAGAATGATCATCTGTTATTCAGTATTATTCCATTTACCAGTCCGACACCGGAGCGGCGCATTGTTCTGGCTTCCAGACGCAATTTTGTCCGTCCTAAAGCTTTGCGCATGATTAAATCTGCTATTCTGGCTTCGCAGTTAACTGGGGTAAAATTTATTCATGATGCTGATTAAGTATTAGAGTAATCAAAAAACGCCTGTACTCTAACAGGCGTTTTTTGATGTATAAAATTTTCTAATTTAAATTCAGACCGATTCGAAACAGGATTTTCTATGATTGCATTAATACAACGTGTGAAAGAAGCTAGTGTCTGTGTAAACTCTGAAATAGTTGGACAAATAGGTCAGGGATTGTTGGTGTTATTAGGTGTGGAAGAAGGAGATGATTTACAAAAAGCTGAACGTCTCTGCGACAAAGTACTTGGTTATCGGATTTTTAGTGATCAAGATAATAAAATGAATTTGAACGTTAAGCAGGCTAATGGTCAGTTACTGGTTGTTTCACAATTTACGCTTGCTGCTGATACTAAAAAAGGAATGCGCCCTAGTTTTACCAAAGGTGCAGCACCAGAAAAAGCCAATGATTTATATAATCATTTTGTTGAATTATGCCAGAAACAAATTGTGACTAA
Source organism: Snodgrassella sp. M0110 (assembly GCF_016101465.1). Taxonomy (NCBI): domain Bacteria; kingdom Pseudomonadati; phylum Pseudomonadota; class Betaproteobacteria; order Neisseriales; family Neisseriaceae; genus Snodgrassella; species Snodgrassella sp. M0110. Next base: position 4,433 of record NZ_JACFQM010000013.1, read on the forward strand.
AACCGGCATCTTTGCCGCAAATATGCAGGTTTCCCTGATTAATGACGGACCAGTAACATTTTGGCTACAAGTTTGAGTACTTGTATTTTATTCAATAGCAAACAAATTAATTTTTAGTATCGGCTTAGTTCTTGCTTTAATACGCGGATATTGGCTTGCCGGTCTGTTATATTTTGTTGCCAGCGCTGAATTTGTGCTGTTGCTCCCTGCTTTTGTGCCTGACGCAACTTTTGCTGCGCTATTGTCAATGCATTCTGTTCACTTGCAATATCACGTTGAACCAGTTGTTTTGGTGTCAGTTTGGGTATAGTGATTATTTTAGCCGGTACTGTAACCATATTATTTTTGTTTCTAATCATAGTCACAGTTTCAGGTTTTGGGGGCTGTTGTCGCAGTGAAATACCTATTTTGGGTGAAGCCGGTGTTTTCATTAAGTCACTGTCTCGTCCAAATTCAGCGCTGTACCAAAGACGCTGCAATTGCTCCAAACCCGGAGCATTCTGATTTTCCAGAGAATATTTTTTTAGATTATCATCATCTGCGGGTGGATACTTTGCAATCTGACACTGAACATCTAAAGGTTTGGTTGTATAGCTGACATGATTATTTGCCAGCGGACAAGCATACCAGACCACAGATTTAGGCTCACTGGCTGTGGATACAGCTGCTGTTGTGTCTTCAGCCCAAACTACATCCATATCACTGAAAAACAATAAACAGATAATGAAATAAAAGCTAAATCTGAACTTGTTTTGCATAACAATTACTCGTTACGTCCACATTTAAATACATACACAATATAGTTTTATAGCACAATTTGCTGATTTGGATAATTAACCAGTGACTGAAATCTTTACAAAATATAATTGTAAGCCAAATTATCTGGTGTACGGGTATTTTTTATATTATTGTAATATCAGTACAGAGTTTACGTTATTTAATTTATTCTCCTGATGTTTCTGATAATTTCAAAGATTGACTTAACCACATAAATAAAAATCATAAAATTACTTCATGCTTCTTAAATTTACTTTTAACTATTAATTAACATAATGATAATATACTAAATAATTAGTAAAACAAAATGTTACTTAAATCTAAAAAAGTTTTCTTCCCAATAATTATTGTATTAATATTATTAGGATTCAGTTTTTATTATGTATATGAAGATCTCTTTGTCGATGAAAGCAAAATAGGTACGGTTGTCGATGAATTCAATGGTGTTAAGGTTTATACTACAATGGAAAAATCAGCCATGTAAGTGAAAGAAATATAGCACCAGATGGCTATAATTTAGGATTAAAGTATCAATGTGTCGAATTTATTAAGCGCTACTATTATGAACGCTTTAATCATAAAATGCCTGACAGTTACGGGCATGCCAAACAATTTTTTGATGATTCGATACCAGATGGAAATCTTAATCCTAAACCTAATTTACTTCAGTTCCATAACGGCTCTCCCACAAAACCTCAAGTTGACGATATTATTGTCTTAGGCTGGTCTAAATATGGCCACGTAGCCATTATCAGCAAAGTTACTGACAATGATATTGAGATTGTTCAGCAAAATCCTGGTCCTACTGCCAGTAGTCGTGCCACTTTTCCGTTAATTTATAAAGATGGATTATGGAAAATAGATTCTTTTCGTGTTTTAGGTTATTTACGTAAACGTTAAAAGCAAATTACATGATGAATCACAGAAATAATAGTTATTTTAATGCTGGGCACAAAAACAGTTTGTTAAATGATCATTTACTAATCCCATTGATTGCATAAACGCATAGCACGTAGTCGGACCTACAAAGCTAAAACCACGCTTTTTTAAAGCTCTGGACATAGCGCGACTAATTTCTGTCTGTGTTGGCACCTCTGATAAATGCTTATAGTGATTGATAATCGGTTGATCATTAACAAATGACCAGATAAAACTGGCAAAATCTTCCCCTTTTTGCTGCATAGATAGATATGCATGGGCATTATTAATAATTGCTTTGAGTTTGGCCGGATGGCGAATAAGCCCGGAATTCTGTAATAGTGGTTCAATATCGGTAATTGTAATAATTTGATGCGGATTAAAATCATAGAAACAACGCCGGTATTCATCGCGTTTTTTTAATATAGTAATCCATGATAAGCCCGCCTGCTGGCCTTCCAGACAAATCTTTTCAAACAGTTTTTGCCCGTCTCTCTGTATTTTTCCCCATTCAAAATCATGATAGTGTTCATACAATGGGTCGGCGTTGACCCATTCACACCGTTGTTTCAACTGTTTTTGCATAATATTTGAATCCGCTCAATGTTATAAATTTTGCATAGTTATCTGATAATTTTTAATATAACCATGTCTGAATCAGGGTGATAATACCTAAAAGACAGAACAGAATGCAGGCTCCTATACGGATACGGTTTAAGGGTAAACGCTGCATCAGCCAGTTTCCGAAAAATATTACCGGAACATTAGCTAATAACAAACCTACTGTACTACCCAGAACTACTGAAAACAAATCACGGTATTGAGCTGCCAGCAAAATAGTAGCAATTTGGGTTTTATCACCCACTTCTGCCAGAAAAAATAATACTGCAGTGGCCACGAACGGACCGCAACGCATAAAACGAGTATCTACGCCATCATCTTTATCCGGCTTTAACAGCCATAAACCCACTATCAGAAAACTGAAACCTACAACCCAGCCCATTAACTGCGGTGTAAAAAAACGTGCTACTTCTACGCCAAACCATGCAGAAACAATATGATTAAGTAAGGTGGCACAAAGCATACCGGCAATGATGGAATATTTGCGCGAAAATCGGGTTGCCAGAAATAAAGTCAGTAATTGAGTTTTGTCACCAATTTCAGCAAGCGCAACTGGAATGACAGAAGAAAGAAAAGCATGAATCATTTTCAGAATACCGTTGGCGGGCAAAAGACAAAAGACACAATAAAACCCCCGCCGTAACGGTTTTATGTATCTCAAGTCTCGTTAGTCCACCAACAGGCAAGGACGTTACGACCATACAGCAAAAACTGTAAATATGTTGACCGTAACCACAGGCTTGAAGAAACCACCTGTGCAACTACTCCCTTAAGGCAGGGCATCATAACCCATTCTATACAAACGCAACAAGTGAAATTCTTTAAAAATTCATTGAATTTGATTTCAAACAATAAAACAGGCTGCCATGCTTTATGGCAGCCTGCAATAATAGATTATTCAGATTAATAATAACCCAGAACTTTCCACCAAACACCACCGATAGCCACAAATATAATCAGTTCGACTACACTCATGATGAAACCGACTTTCCACCATTCGCCTAAAGTAACATAGCCTGAACCGAATATCACAGGTGAAGTACCAGTAGCATAATGCGTTAGTGTCATCATGATGCTGGAAGCTGCAGCCATCATCAGTGCAAACAGCATCGGAGGTGCGCCAAGTGCCAGACCGGCAGAATAGAAGGCAGCAAACATGGCTGTAATGTGAGCAGTAGTACTTGCAAACATATAGTGCGCATACATATAAGCCAGTAATAATAAGGCACAGGCACCCATCCAGCCCATACCCAGTCCGCCTATACTGCTTTCCAGCACACCAGAGAACCATTTAATCAATCCGAGTTTATTCAGGAAAGTAGCCATCATGACTAATGCAGCAAACCAGGTAATGGTATCCCATGCACTTTTTTCTTTCAGAATATCATCCCAGCTTAATACACCGGTTAACAATAACAATGACAAACCAATGAATGCAGTAGTGGTCGCGTCTATAATGTATGCATCACCAAACAGCATGGCCGGCACACCTGCCCATAAAATCAGCAATACTGCAAAAATACCCAGCATGATTTTTTCATCACGGGTCATCGGCCCCTGCTCTTTCAGACGCTCTTGAGCAAAAGCAACGGCATTGGGTGTTTGCTTGATTTCAGGCGGATACAACCAGTAAATAATCAGTGGCATCAGGAACATCGCTATCAGACCCGGTATTAACATTGCCAAAGCCCATGTACCCCATGTCAGATTAATATTTTTATTGGTTACATCGGCAATTAGCCTCACAATTAACGGGTTAGGAGCGGTAGCAGTAATAAACATGATTGAGCTGATGGGATTGGCATGATAATTTACCAGAGCCAAAAATTTACCCATACGTTTTTCTGTGCCCTTTTCAGGATCAGAATCATAGCTGGATGCAATAGACTTCATGATTGGGTGAATAATGCCACCGCCACGAGCAGTATTACTCGGTGTAACCGGAGCCAGTATTAATTCCACTACGGCCAGACTATAGGCAACACCCAGCGTACGTTTACCCCATAACCTAATGAACAGATAGCCCACACGTGCACCAAGACCGGTTTTTAATAAACCGCGCGAAATCATAATTGCCACACCAATCAGCCAGATCAGCGGATTACCAAAACTGCTTAAGGCATCACCCATAGCCTTACTGGGATCATTATTGGTTACACCGGTTAAGGCAACCAGCATAATGGCAATAATAGATAGTGCACCAATTGGCATTGCTTTGCCGATAATGGCAGCAATAACTCCGACAAACATGGCCAGTAAATGCCATGCCTGAGGTGAAACCCCCTCTGGAACCGGTATGAACCAGATAATCAGAGCGATTATCAGCGCAATAGCCGCGGGAATGGGTTTAAACCCAATTTTTACAGGCATACAACATACTCCTAAATCATAAAGATACAGACTACAGCCAGACAGAAATCACTAACCTGAATGTGATTGTATACTTTTATAGCAAAATACCGTCTGATATAAAGCAAAAAAGTATCAGACGGTATTAACGAAAGTCAGATGATTATACTGTTTAAGCCTGAATGAATATAACATACAGCTGTGTAAGTAAACGCTATTGATGTTAAAGCAGATTTTCCGGATGCGATTAAATAGATAAATTTTGCAAAACTATGCTTGAAATCGTGCCGGGCATACCCATTTACGCTTCATTAGCAATAGTATGGCAGTGGTAATTAACCCCCCTGCTTGCAGCCGTAATATAGCGGCGCAAAGTACGAAATTAAATAATTAGGAGATTATTAATTATGGCAAAAGTAATCGGTATTGACTTAGGTACCACCAACTCCTGTGTTGCCATTTCCGAAGGTGGCCAGACTAAAGTAATTGAAAATGCGGAAGGTGCACGTACTACGCCTTCAATTGTTGCTTATCTGGACGATAACGAAATTCTGGTAGGTGCACCAGCCAAACGTCAGGCTGTTACTAATCCGAAAAATACTATTTATGCTGTAAAACGTCTGATCGGCCGCAAATTTGATGATGCTGAAGTACAGCGCGATATTAAATCTATGCCTTTTCAGATTGTTAAAGCAAATAATAACGACGCATGGGTAGAAGCACATGGTGAAAAATTATCACCTCCGCAAGTATCTGCCGAAGTATTGCGTAAAATGAAAAAAGCAGCTGAAGATTATCTGGGTGAAAAAGTAACTGAAGCTGTTATTACCGTGCCGGCTTATTTTAATGACAGTCAGCGTCAGGCTACTAAAGACGCCGGTCGTATTGCCGGTCTGGATGTAAAACGTATTATCAATGAACCAACTGCCGCGGCTTTGGCTTTCGGTATGGATAAAGGTGAAAAAGGCGACCGCAAGATTGCCGTATATGACCTTGGCGGTGGTACATTTGATATTTCTATTATTGAAATCGCTGAAGTTGATGGCGACAAACAATTCGAAGTACTGGCCACCAATGGTGATACATTCCTGGGCGGTGAAGACTTCGACCAGCGTTTGATTAACTACATCATTGATGAATTCAAAAAAGATCAGGGTATCGATCTGAAAAATGATGTAATGGCTCTGCAACGTCTGAAAGAAGCTGCTGAAAAGGCGAAAATCGAACTTTCCAGTGGTCAGCAGACAGAAATCAATCTGCCTTACATCACCATGGACGCTTCCGGCCCGAAACATCTGGCGATGAAAATTACCCGTGCCAAGTTTGAAAGTCTGGTAGAAGATCTGATTACCCGCTCTATCGAACCTTGCCGCACTGCAATTAAAGATGCCGGTCTGAGCGTAAATGATATTAATGATGTTATTTTGGTAGGCGGTCAAAGCCGTATGCCAAAAGTACAGGAAGCTGTTAAAGATTTCTTCGGTAAAGAACCGCGCCGTGATGTTAATCCTGACGAAGCTGTTGCTGTAGGTGCTGCTATTCAGGGTGCCGTACTGGCTGGTGACCGTAACGACGTGCTGTTACTTGATGTAACACCTTTGTCTCTGGGTATTGAAACCATGGGCGGTGTGATGACTAAACTCATCAACAAAAACACCACCATTCCGACTAAAGCAACTCAGACATTCTCTACAGCTGAAGATAATCAAAGTGCGGTAACCATCCATGTATTACAGGGTGAACGTGAACGTGCTTCTGCTAATAAGAGTCTGGGACAATTTAATCTAGGTGATATTCCTCCTGCACCCCGTGGTGTGCCTCAGGTAGAAGTTACTTTTGATATCGACGCCAACGGTATTTTGCATGTATCTGCAAAAGACAAAGGTACCGGCAAAGAAGCCAACATCACCATTCAGGCTTCTTCCGGTCTGAGCGAAGAAGAAATCGAGCGCATGGTAAAAGATGCAGAAGCTAATGCTGAGGAAGATCGCAAATTATCCGAACTGGTAAGCAGTCGCAATCAGGCTGAAGCTTTGATTCATTCAGTACAAAAATCTTTGACTGAATATGGCGACAAACTGGATGCTGCTGAAAAAGAAAAAATTGAAGCAGCCATCAAGGAAGCTGAAGAAGCTGTTAAAGGCGAAGATAAAGCTGCCATTGATGCTAAAGCCGAGGCTTTAGGTACAGCCAGCCAGAAACTGGGCGAAATGATGTATGCTCAGGCACAGGCCGAAGGTCAGCAAGCTGGTGCCCAGACTGAACAGTCACAAAGCAAAGGCAGCGATGACGTTGTAGACGCTGAATTTGAAGAAGTAAAAGATAAAGAGAAAAAAGACTAATTTTTTCCTGATACTATTTAACCCCGCTTCCAAGCGGGGTTTTATTTTATCTGGCCATTGCCCTACAGACTAAAAAAGCCATTTATATCTGTTATTTCTGCTGCAAAATTTCTGATTTTATTATTATTGCCAGTTTATAATCATTCAGACAGATGAAAATATCAATAAGCAGAAATTGTGAATATTTAATCTCCTGTAAAAAAACAGACATATTTGCAAACTGACCGTTACAATAATCGTAGCGATTATTTACAATAAAGAAATACAACTGGAGCAAAAGATGGATTTTTATATTTTACTGATTTTACTTGGTGTTTGTTGTGCCATACTAACTGCCGGATTTTGCGGACGCTCACAACGCTGGGGACCATGGACAATGCTGATTGGCATTAGCTGCCTGCTGATTCTGATTATGGTGATGATATATAAACTATCACGCGTTGTCTGAATTCTGATTCCTGTCTGTCAGCTTCATTCTGATTCTGGCAGATGAATAACTATTTAAGAATCGGTTGGAAATCAATGATGATGATTACAACCGAATAAAATTGATGTATAACATTATCTTCTTTAGCTAAGACTGTTTTCTTCAAAGAAAATTTGAAAAATAGGTATCCACATGCAAAACAAATTAAGCAAAATAACCTGTATCGAAGATTTGCGTAAAGTTGCCAAACGCAAAGTACCTAAGATGTTTTATGATTATGCTGATACTGGTTCGTGGACTGAATCTACCTATCATGCCAATAGTAATGATTTTCAGGAAATTAAATTACGCCAGCGTGTATTGACGGATATGACCGGCCGTACACTGGAAACAACAATGGTTGGTCAGACAGTAAAAATGCCGGTAGCACTGGCACCTACCGGATTAACCGGTATGCAGCATGCCGACGGAGAAATTCTGGCTGCACGTGCGGCCGAAAAATTCGGTGTGCCGTTTACGCTGTCTACTATGTCTATATGTTCTATTGAAGACGTGGCAGAAAATACCAGTGCTCCGTTCTGGTTTCAATTATATGTTATGCGTGACCGCGAATTCATGCGCGATTTGATTCGCCGCGCTCAGGAAGCCAAATGCTCAGCATTGGTGGTTACTGCTGATTTACAGGTTCTGGGACAAAGGCATAAAGATATTAAAAACGGGCTGTCTACGCCGCCTAAACCCACACTGCGCAACTGGATGAATCTGGCTACTAAGCCGGAATGGTGTCTGGCTATGCTGAATACACAGCGTCGCACTTTCCGTAATATTGTCGGACATACCAAAGGCGTTGCCGACATGACATCACTATCTTCATGGACATCTGAACAGTTTGATCCGCGCCTTAGCTGGAAAGACATTGAAGAAATCAAGAATCTATGGGGCGGAAAATTGATTATTAAAGGCATTCTTGATGCCGAAGACGCAGAAATGGCTGTGAAATCCGGCGCAGATGCAATTATAGTGTCTAATCATGGTGGTCGCCAGCTGGACGGCGCTCCTTCGACCATCCATGCATTACCCAATATTATTTCTGCTGTAGGCAATAATATTGAAGTCTGGCTGGATAGTGGTATCCGCAGCGGACAGGATGTTCTCAAAGCTATTGCTATGGGAGCCAAGGGTACACTAATTGGCCGCGCATTCCTGTATGGCCTGGGTGCATATGGTGAGGATGGTGTAACACGTGCGCTGGAAATTATTTATAACGAAATGGATATCAGCATGGCCTTTACCGGTCACACTGATATCAAAACCGTCAATAAAGATATTCTGATACCGGGCACTTATCCGGTAGCCGGTTAAATCTGCCTGATTCTAAGGATGTTTAAAAGCTATTTGTCTCAGACAAATAGCTTTTTTATCGATACCGCTCATCTTATTCAGCATTTGGTATAACTAACTGGCTTTTTAACTGACATGAACAGGTGACAAAGCCACTTCAGCCGGCTATGCTTGCCTTTTTATCGCTTATTAGACTGTTATGAACATCACTGAGAAAATTGCTTCAGAGCTGAATGTTGCTTCCGCACGAATTCAGGCAGCGATTGACCTGCTGGATGATGGCGCTACGGTACCGTTTGTGGCACGCTACCGTAAAGAAGCCACAGGCGGACTGGATGATACTCAGCTGCGGACGCTAGCTGAACGATTACAATATCTGCGTGAATTACAGGAACGCAAACAAACTGTATTATCCAGCATCGAAGAACAGGGCAAACTGACTGATGAGCTGCGCCAGAGCATAGAAGACGCTGATAATAAAACTGCTCTTGAAGATATCTATCTTCCTTATAAACCCAAACGCCGTACCAAGGCACAAATTGCACGCGAGTACGGGCTGGCACCATTAGCTGAATCACTGCTTACTCAGCCAGATCTGGATCCGGAAACTGCCGCACTAAATTATTTAAATGACAATGTCGCTGACAGCAAAGCCGCTCTGGACGGAGCGCGCGCAATTCTGATGGAACAATTTGCCGAAGAAGCCGCTCTGATAGGACGTTTGCGCGAGAAATTGTGGCGTGAAGGCGAAATCCATGCCACAGTTATCGAAGGTCAGGAAAGTGCCGGTGAGAAATTCAAAGATTACTTTAATCACCGTGAACCGATTCACAGCATGCCCAGCCATCGTGCTCTGGCCATACTGCGCGGTCGTAATGAAGGTATATTGTCGCTCAGTCTGAAATACCAGCCTGATGATACACCTGCCGGCGAACAGAGTATTTATGAGCAACTGACTGCACAACAGTTTGGTATCGCAGATATCGGACGTGCTGCTGACCGCTGGTTACGTGACACAGTGCGCTTAAGCTGGCGTGCCAAAATTTTTCTTTCATTGGAACTTGAAGCCCTCAACCGGCTTAAAGAAAATGCTGATCAGGCTGCCATCAGTGTATTTGCCCAAAATCTGAAAGATTTGCTGCTTGCAGCTCCGGCCGGCCGTCTTACCACTATCGGTCTGGATCCCGGTATCCGTACCGGAGTAAAAGTAGCGGTAGTTGATGATACCGGTAAGCTACTGGAAACAGCTACTATCTATCCGCACCAGCCGCGTAACGACTGGAAAGGTGCTCTGACTGCACTGATGCATCTGGTAAAACAATATAAAGTCCGGCTGATTGCCATTGGTAACGGTACGGCCAGTCGTGAAACCGACAAGCTGGCCGGTGAACTGATTCGTGCCCTGTCTGATTATCATTTGCAAAAAATCGTTGTTTCTGAAGCCGGTGCCTCTGTTTACTCCGCTTCTGCTTTAGCAGCCAAAGAATTTCCTGAGCTTGATGTCAGTCTGCGCGGTGCTGTGTCTATCGCCCGCCGCCTGCAAGACCCGCTGGCAGAACTGGTGAAAATCGACCCTAAATCAATTGGTGTTGGTCAATATCAGCATGATGTTAACCAGAGCCAGCTGGCCAAAAGTCTGGATGCAGTCGTAGAAGATTGTGTAAACGCTGTCGGAGTGGATGTGAATACCGCATCAGTTGCCCTGCTGGCGCGTATTTCCGGTCTTAATAGTACACTGGCACAGAATATTGTCAGTTATCGTGACCAGAATGGTGCTTTTGCCAATCGCAAAACTCTGCTTAAAGTACCGCGTCTGGGCAGTAAAACTTTTGAACAGGCAGCCGGCTTTCTGCGTATTCAGGGCGGTGATGAACCTCTGGATGCCAGTGCAGTCCATCCAGAAAGCTATCCTATCGTTGCCAGAATGCTCAAAACGGCTCAGCTGCGTGCTGACCAGCTGATTGGCAACCGCAGTGTGCTCAAAACACTTAAACCCGCAGATTACATCGATGCTAATGTCGGTTTACCTACGATTAACGACATTCTGGCTGAATTGGAAAAGCCCGGTCGTGACCCGCGCGGTGAATTCCAGACCGCAACATTTGCTGATGGTATCGAAGACATCAGCGACCTTAAACCTGGCATGGTTCTTGAAGGCGTAGTCAGTAATGTGGCCGCATTTGGTGCTTTTGTCGATATTGGCGTGCATCAGGACGGACTGGTACATGTTTCTGCCTTAGCTGACCGCTATATTGCTGATCCTCGTGATATTGTTAAAACCGGCGACGTAGTTAAAGTGAAGGTTATCGATGTTGATATAGCGCGTAAACGTATTGCTCTGTCCATGCGTCTGAACGACGATGCTCAGCCTGCATCCCGCCAACACGAACGACCACGCCGGCAAAATGGTAAAATACAAAATGTATCCGCCACAGATAATGCTATGGCGGCAGCATTTGCCCGATTAAAACAGCAATAGACAAAAGACCGCTATAAAGGGGCATCTCTGCCCCTTTTTTCATTAAACAGCCTGTATAATATCTTAGCGACAATCTTTGCCAGACAACGGCACACTTACCTGTGAATGATCCTGAAAAGTATAAACATACACAAAATTAAATCCCCCCAGTAACATACGCCGCGTCAGAGGCTGACGGCACGCCTGCTCTAAATCTTTTTTCACTGATGCCGGATTGAAATTAGCCTGATTTTGCTTACTGTCCAGCATGGTATACGAATAATAAATAGTCTGATTGTGCCGTACAGCTGCTGTAAACAGATTCTGTTTGTGTTGCTGTGGCAGTTTCTTCTGTAATGCCAGCAATTGCTGATCTACAGACGTAGTCAATACCGGATCAATAGCCAGAGGCATATGCCGAGGTTTACTGGCAGCTTCTGCAGAAGCTGCACCAGATTCTTCCGGCTGCCGGTTACAGGCTACCAGTAAGCACAAACAGAATAGCGCAATTATTTTTTTCATGGCTGACACTTTCAGAGCAGATACAGACAGGATTTATCCAGTCATACCGGAAAATTTTGTCCTCTCCCCTTAATTTACTCCAGATAATCAATAATAGTGTAACACGCGCTGATTAATTTTCTACTTGATTAATAACTTTATTTAAATCATCCATTTTCAGATTCTTGCGTAAATATTCTTCACTTTCAGGTAAAGCAATTTGAACCGATTGTTTGCACTCATACGCCAGCTCAGCATTACTTGCAGAAAAATCTATAACATGACCACCAAGTTTACGTGTAGTATCAATAAAATGCAGATGAAAACCGGCTACAGATAATTCTTTGAAAAACTCTGGCGTCCAGAAACCGATTAATGTGCCAGTGACCTTCTCTACCGTATCCACGACTTGCTGTTCAAAAACTTTAACTACAGACGGATAAGGTTTATGCTGAGCAAACGGACGGCGAATCTTCAGCTCATCAAACTGTCCGCTGATTCTTACTGCCACGAATACATTATCCAGAGGCAGATAGTGCGCCAGATGCGCATACAGATTGCTTTTACAGACATCAGTTATATCCACAACTTTATCAGGCTGAAATGTTGTAACCTGTACGAACGGCAACAGCTCATTATCTCCCATTACCTTAACCGCCTTATCACCGTCGGCCTCCAGAAAATCATGGTCAACAATTACCTCACCGGCCAGCGCATGAGAACAGCCTAAACCAAAATCACCATATTTTTTTGCTTCTCCCACACTAAATACTCCATCAAACAACCCTGCCATCAATGCATTAATGGTTGAAAACTGGACAATTGCTTTTTTCATTTTCTGCTCCGAGAATAGATAATAAATTTTATTTACATATTAATATACTCTAAAATAAAAATTTATTGAATAAACAATGTTTATATGGTTATTGCTGGTCAATTTAATACCAATAAATAACCGGACATCAGCAGAATCAATTAATTATTTTGATAATGTATTTAAATTCAGAACAGCAAGGTTTGAATCAGGTTTTGTGTTGCAGTTACACTGGTAACAGCACCCACCTTTGGCAGATATCTTGCTGAAATCAGATTGTCCGGTGCAGGTAAGACTGCTATGGTATAAGCGGTCTCTTTATTTCTGCATCTGCAAGGCAGGTGGTCACAATCAATCAGACTGATTCGAAAACTCACCATGAAATCTTTTGTTTATTATTTTCTGGCTGCTGTTGCTGAAATCAGCGGCTGTTTTTCTTTCTGGGTCTGGCAACGCATGGGCAAATCAGTACTCTGGCTACTACCCGGCACACTGTCACTGTTGTTGTTTGCATGGTTGCTGACGCTGGTGGAAAGCAATATTGCCGGACGGGCATATGCCGTTTACGGCGGTATTTATATCTGCTGTTCGTTGCTGTGGTCTTGGCTGGTAGAAGGATCTGTACCGGATAAATGGGATATCAGTGGTGCACTGGTATGCCTGCTTGGTGCAGCAATCATTTTGCTTGCTCCGCGTGGCTAAACAAAATTTGTTTATATGATTATGGTATTTACCAGTGCGAAAAGTGACAAGCCGGCAGGCTGCGTCTAAACTGACTGTTTATTGCTGAACAAACTATAGCTGTAAATTATTATGCTACTGAAAAGTTTACTTTCATTATCGTTAGGCACATTTGCACTGGGTATGGCAGAATTCAGCATGATGGGTATTCTGCCGGATGTGGCGGTTTCACTGAATATCAGTATCGCTCAGACCGGACATTTTATTGCTGCTTATGCAATCGGTGTCTGCTGCGGAGCATGGCTGCTGGTATTAAGTTACCGTCTGCCACCCAAAACTATTTTATTGTCATTATCGGCATTGATTGCCATTGGTAATATACTGGCTGCATTATCTCCGGGCTATATGACTTTACTGGTAGCACGTTTTATTTCCGGTCTGCCGCATGGCGCATACTTCGGTATCGGCTCCATTGTTGCTACCAAACTTGCACCACCGGGACGCTCTGCGCAGGCTGTAGCACTAATGATTGCCGGAATGACAATAGCCAATCTGATTGGTGTACCAGTAGGTACATGGCTGAGTTTGCATTTAAGCTGGCGTCTGGTATTTACTCTGGTGGCTGTAGTGGCCATCATACTGGTATTCACCTTACGGCGTTTTATCCCGCAAATGGATCGTTTACCCGATACCGGTATTCTGGGACAATTCCGTTTTCTGAAATCTGCTGCACCATGGCTGATACTGGCTGCCACCATGTTTGGTAACGGCGGGATTTTCTGCTGGTTCAGCTATATTAGCCCCTTACTCACACAGGTATCCGGTTTCAGTGGTAATCAAGTCAGCTTACTGATGGTACTGGCCGGCGCCGGTATGGTCGCCGGTAACTGGTGCGGTGGCCGTCTGGCCGACCGTTATACACCGGGTCAGGTCGCAGCCGGCTTACAGGGACTGGCAGCCGCAGCACTATTACTGATTTTTCTGTTTGCTTCGAATAGCTGGTTATCAGCCATACTGATGTGTGTATGTACATTCTGTCTGTTTGCCGTATCCGCACCACAGCAATTGTTATTACTGCGTCACTCTCCGGGTGGTGCATTGCTTGGAGCCGCCAGTGTACAGATGGCATTTAATCTGGGTAATGCCATTGGTTCTTATAATGGCGGGCTGGCCATCAGCCATCACTGGGGGTATCAATATCCGGCATTACTCGGGGTGCCACTGACATTAATTGGTTGTGCCTGCCTGTTGTGGTTTCACCGTCGCTATGAAAATCAGGGACAGGATATCTGAACTATAAGGAAATAATAATGGATGAATCTATACCACCGGAAATCAGGCAACGTCTGCAACTTGCCAAAAAAAACGGTAATAAAACCGAACAACTGCGTTTATGGCAGGAATACAGTAGTCAGCAAGGCTTTTCCAGTGAATGGGTAATGGCCGCACGGCTGGGAGAAGCGGGTTATACAGATGAACAGGCTCATATGGTAGCCTGTCTGTTTGGTCGCTGCTAGTAAGTACGGGTTATATTATAGATACTTATGGCTGAAATTATTGTTGAAACACACCCGCTGAAACCTTTTTTACCCACAAATGCGCGGCTGCTGATGCTCGGGTCATTCCCTCCGCCTGCCGGGCGATGGAAAATGAATTTTTATTACCCGAATCTGCAAAATGATATGTGGCGTATTTTCGGGCTGGTATTTTTTCAGGACAAACATTACTTTTTTACTGATAACAATAAAGCATTCAACGAGAAACTCATCCGTACTTTTTTATCAGAACGCGGTATAGCCATTAATGACGCTGCTTATCAGATCAGACGTTTACAAAATAATGCAGCCGACAAATTCCTCGAAGTTGTTACACCGGTAAACTTATCGGCAGTACTGACTCAGATTCCGCACTGTCAGCATATTATGACTACCGGAGACAAAGCTACCAGCACATTATTACAACTATTACCAGCAGATACGCCAGTACCGACTATCGGCCATCCCAGTCATACTATACTGGACGGCCGGCATTTAACTTTATCCAGACTGCCTTCTTCATCGCGCGCTTATCCGCTTGCACTGGAACGCAAGGCAGCAATTTATCGTGATTATTTTGCTAACATTGGGTTATTGAATTAATTTTAACTATTCAGCGGGGAAATTTTTATGCATATTCTGATTTTTGGTGCCAGCGGCGGCGTTGGCAGAGCATTGGTTGAGCAGGCATTAGACAGCGGAGATGAAGTAACTGCTGCACTACGTTCACCAGAAAATTTTGATTTACAGCATCCTAAATTACATATTCGCCACTGTGATGCATTTAACGCTGCTGATGTAGCAGCACTATTTACCGATAACAGCCAGTATGATGCTGTCGCTTCTGCTCTGAATACCAATCAGGGAGTTAAACCGGGTGATGATTTGCAGCGCATGCTTGACAACATCGTTACACAATTACAGAAACATGGCATTAAACGTATTGTGTATTGCGCCTCTGCCGGCGTGGATAATGAACTTGAAGGAGAGCGCGGTCAGGCTGCAATGGAATTTTTACGTTATCCGCTGGCAGACCATCGGGCGGCAATCGGAATCATTCAGGCAGCCGGTCTGTCTGCAACCATTGTGCGCCCGCTTGGCTTAACTAATGATGCGCTTTCGGCTCATTATCTTGAAGCAGCACAGGGTGTACCAGCAGGAAGTGGTCGTATTGCCCGCGCAGATGTGGCACATTTTATGCTGAAAGCACTGCACAATGATGCTTATATCGGACAATCTGTCGCATTATCCGGCGTCTGAATAAATAATTGCTATAAGATATATCTGACCGTCTGTCTGCTTTAGCAGGCAGACGATTTATTATTTGCGGATTTTTCGATAAAACGACGCTTCACCCTCCGGACGGGTTTTAAAGCGTTTATGCAGCCAGTAATATTGTGCCGGCTGTTCACGTATTCTTGCTTCAATAAAATCGTTCATGCGCTGAGTATCAGCAACCACATCTTCACTGGGGAAATGTTCCCACTGCGGATAAAAGCGCAGAGTTACTGTACCATCAGCCTCGCGGGTTGGAATAGCAGGAATCACTTTTGCCTTAGTCAGAGCAGCAATCCGGCTCAGACCGGCAATTGTAGCAGTTGGAATACCGAAAAAATTCACAAAAATTGATTCACGCCGGCCAAAATCCTGATCGGGCAGATAAAGAAACGGAGCAGTACTGGTTTTGATTTTCTTAATAATTGCACGCAGCCCTTCCGTACGCCCAATCAGAAAAACATTATGATAACGATGACGTCCCTTAAGTATCTGCTCATCCATCTGTTTATTTTTCTGATGTGAGTAAACACTAATCAGTGGTACATCCTGATTAAGAGCATATACAGCTGCTTCAAAAGCAGTAAAATGCGGATAAAGTAAAATTACCTTTTCACCCGCGGCGAGAGCTTCATCAAGATAATGTTTATCCTGATAACGCACCAGCTTTTTCAGCCGGCCTGCATCTCCATACCAGTACAAACCATATTCCAGTAATAACATGGCCATATGGTAGAAATGTTCACGTAGTATTTTGCGCCGCTGCTGTTCTGTCCATTCAGGAAAACAGTGACGCAAATTAATCAGACCAATACGTCGTCTTGGTGCTACCGCATAATAACTTATCCAGCCTACACAGCGTGCCAGCGCATGAATCATACATAATGGCAGTAATTGCAGCACATACAAAAAAGCAAACGCCAATTTCATCATCATTACTATTGTTACCTAACTGATTATCGCCAGCTCTATCATTAACTGCACTCTATTGTACACAAGCTGCGGTCACTTTACATTCACTGTTGTATATAACTTATTGCAATAACACCAGAGCAAGTAGTGACAGGCAAAATACTCCGGATAAAAATAAAACGGCCTGCAAAGACACAGACCGTATGAACCGGATTACAGACAAACTAATGTGCCCCGCCGCCACCGCCACTGCCAAACGGCGGTCTGGCAAACCACACCAGTACAATCAGAATCAGAAATGTCATCCCATACAGCCAGAACAGATCATTGGCACCCATAATATGAGCCTGCTGCCCTATGGTCTGCTCAATCGAGCCCAGCGGCTGAGTACCACTTAAACCGAGCTGATTCATCCCTTGAATTGATTCATTCATCGTACTGTTATAAGGATGAATGTTTTCTACCAGTTGTGTATGATGCAAAGCCTCACGTTTATCCCATAACACATTGACCATTGAAGTACCAATACCGCCGGCCAGAATGCGCACAAAATTGGAAATACTTGAAGCACTGGCAATCTGTGAACCGGACATATTAGACAGAGTAATCTGGGTTAGCGGCATAAAAAACATTGCCATACCAATCCCCTGCACAAACTGCGGCCAGAATACATCCATAAAACTCATACCGGCATTAAAATTGGTACGCCAGAAGAAACAGATGGCATATACAGTAAAGCTGATGGTTACCAGCACCCGCATATCCAGCCTGTTACCAAACTTACCAATCAATGGCGACAACAATACCGGGAAAATACCGATAGGCGCCGTTGCCAGCCCTGCCCAGGTAGCGGTATAGCCCAACTGCATCTGTAACAGCATCGGCAATAATACAATTGCGCCCATATAGGTCATATAGGCGGTACTGAGCGTAATCACACCTACCGTAAAATTACGGTCTTTAAACAGGCGTAAATCCACAATCGGATATTTTGCATACCATTCCCAGATAACAAAATAGCTCAGACATACCGTGGCAATAACCGCTAAAATAATGATTTCATTGGATGAGAACCAATCCAGCTCATGACCACGGTCGAGCATCATCTGTAAGGCACCCACACCTACAACCATCAGGGACAGCCCCATCCGGTCGATTGGCTGGTTTTCGGTTTCAGTTTCGCGTTTTTTCAGCATCTGCCATGAGATACCCGCGGCCAGCAACCCGATTGGCACATTAATAAAGAAAATCCAGCCCCAATGCCAGTTGTCACTGATAATCCCACCAAGAATCGGGCCGAAAATCGGTGCCACAATAATCACCATTGACCACATAGCCAGCGCCATCGGGCGCTTTTCCGGCGGATAAGCTGCCATCAGCAGACTTTGTGACAGCGGAATCATCGGACCGGCTACAGCCCCCTGCAATACACGGAAAAACACCAGCAATGCCAGACTGGGGGCAATACCACATAAAAACGAGGCCAGCACAAAGGACAGCGTAGCCACGACAAATACTTTTACTTCACCAAAACGGCGTGCCAGCCAGCCAGTTAGCGGTACAGAAATAGCATTTGCCACAGCAAACGCCGTAATTACCCACGTACCCTGACTGTTGGCTGCACCCAGATTACCGGTAATAGTCGGTAATGCCACATTGGCAATAGTTGAATCCAGCACCTGCATAAAAACGGCCAGTGACAGAGCCACCGTAACCAGAGCAAGTGCCGGACCTTTTAAAGGAGAATGCGTCATTCAAGCAGCCTTATCGCAGAAATATTTTTTATCTGCAGCATATCCGGATAGCTGTACTCACAAGTACAGTCAATACTATTCACAAAGACGATACTTCCGGAATAACAAAAAAATCAGGCAAAATCATTACCATGAATAATGGCTGCTGGCGGCAGAATATGCCCTTCTGCTTTAGCAGCCGTCGGATTATGGTTCAGCATTAACTCAATCAAGGTGCATATTGAGCAAAAATTTCCTCAATCATATTATTGATTGGAGTCCAGTCAATTGCAGCCATATTTCCATTAGTGGGAATCGCATTAGCCGCAGTTAAATCCTGACCATTCTGGTTGCGCGTATTCACTTCAACATCCATTGACAAACCTACCCGCAGCGGATGTGCAGCCAGCTCTTTCGGATCCAGAGCAATCCGCACCGGCACACGCTGTACCACCTTAATCCAGTTACCGGTTGCATTTTGTGCCGGCAACAGTGAGAACGCAGCTCCTGTACCTGCTGACAGACCGGCTACCTTACCGTGATAAGTCACCTTACTGCCATATACATCAGCACTGATTTCCACCGGCTGACCAATACGGATTTTAGCTAGCTGACTTTCCTTAAAGTTTGCATCCACCCACACATTATTCAATGGTACAACCGCCATCAGTGCAGCACCGGTTGCTACCTTCTGCCCTACCTGTACATTACGCTTGGCAACCTGTCCGTCAACCGGAGCCTTAATCTGAGTACGTTGCAAATCCAGCCATGCACTCTTCAGATGACTGACAGCAGTCATCACTGCCGGCTGCTGACGCAGCGGAACATTGTGACCCAATACAGCTTTGGCCGCGCTTTCCTGTCCCTGCATAGCTTTCAGATTAGCCTGTGCTTCCTGTACTGCATCACGCGCATGACTCAGCTCCTCAGCAGAGATGGCATCTGTACCGGCCAGACTCTGGCGGCGCTGTAAGTCAGCTTGCAAACGTTTTAACTGTGCCTGTTGCGCTGCAACCTGTGCACTGGCCTGACGTGATTGAGCAGTCTGCTGCTGATTCTGGCGAATTGCATTAATCAGCTCATCATGTGCCCGTTCAAACGCCAGCTGCATATCACTGTTATCCAGCTCTACCAGTACCTGACCGGCTTTCACAGTTTGCGTATCATCCACATTTACCTTTTGTACCGTACCGGTAATTTGCGGGGTTATCTGTACCAGATGACCATTTACATACGCATCATCGGTAGATTCTTTATGCTGCCAAACCAGCAGATACATCAGCAGACAACCCAGTGCAATCAGCAGAAAAATCACGGTCAGCAACACGAGTTTACGTTTGCGGCCGGCCGGTACACGTTCTGACTGCGGCTGAACCGCCGGTTGTGAGGTGGTTACCGCCTCGTTAGTTTGCTTTTGTTCACTCATACGAAAATAGCTCAATAAAATTTAAAAATAACAGTAAATTAACGAGTAGCCTCAGCATCTGACATCTGGAAACCGCCGCCCAGAGAAGCATGCAGACTATTCCAGCTTTGCTGCTGCCAGGCAATGGTTTTAACCAAATCAGCCCGTGCACTCAGAGCAGCGTCTTCACGCTGTAGTCTGGTAATAGCATTGTCCAGACCGGCTGCCTGACGCTTGCTGCTGGCAGCCGCATTTTTCTGTGCCACCTGCCATGCCTGCTGCTGTAATGGCAGTGCC
Source organism: Snodgrassella sp. M0110 (assembly GCF_016101465.1). Taxonomy (NCBI): domain Bacteria; kingdom Pseudomonadati; phylum Pseudomonadota; class Betaproteobacteria; order Neisseriales; family Neisseriaceae; genus Snodgrassella; species Snodgrassella sp. M0110. The sequence continues at coordinate 24,819 of NZ_JACFQM010000013.1, forward strand.
ACAGTACTGTGCTGATAATCACTAATTGCATCAGCTGCCTGCTGCAAGGCAGTCAATACGGTTTTATCATATTGAGCTACCTGTTCATTATAAGCAGAGCGTTTACCGGATAATGCCGCCTGTAAACTGCCTGAAGTAAATAACGGCAGAGTAATGGCCGGTACAACGCCCAGCATCCGTGAAGAAGAGTGCACCAGATCAAACGCATCAACATGCGCAAGACCTGCCAGACCCTTAATTTCAATATTAGGATAAAAAGCAGCCTCAGCCGCCTTTACACCAAAATAATTTGACTGTAACAACGCCCGCTGTGCAGCAATATCAGGCCGCTGCCCTAAAATATCCGCCCGCAAACCATCAGTCGCAACTGCCGGCACCTTACCCAATGGCTGTGGTACTGCTTCCGGCAACTGGGTCGGTGATAATCCGACCAGTGCCGCAATACCATGACGGGTACGTTCAATATCCGCCTGAGTCTGACGTAGAGCGCTTTGCAAATTCAGTACAGTCTGCGTAACAGCATACTCATCACTTGCCGGCTGCAAACCTGCGCGAATCCGGTTTGCAACCAGCTTCTGCAACTGCTGATTCACTGCAATACGCTGTTTCAGAATATCCGACTGTTCCTGTAACTGCTGCCATTGCGTATATTGCGACACAATACTCTGGCTCAGTACCAGCCGGGCCTGTTCCTGCTGATAAGAAGCTGCAAGACGAGAACCCAGCGCAGCCTTAATCAGATTACGCTGTCTGCCCCAGAAATCAAAAGTATAATTAACCGCTACCGCAGCCATTTCATTACTGAAAACATGATTCGGGTTATCCCCGTCCCGGTTTGAGTCAGGCTTCGGATTCAGATAGGCGGCCACGCCATTAGCCTGTACCCCGACCTGAACACCAGCCTCGCCTCTGGCACCACGCCATTGAGCCTCAGCTTCTGCAATACGCGCAGCCGCAATACGTAAATCCGGCGCATTGGACAAGCCGGTTTCCACTAATCTGTTTAACAATGGCTGATTCAGCCCAAGCCACCAGTTTTGTTTTACTGCTACAGTCTGCCCTGCCGGCAATTGCAGCTGACCGGCATCCTGTGGATTTTCTAACTCAGGCTGTTTGCCAAAATTGGCACAAGCAGATAACAGCAGCAAAGCAACAGGGCTAACAAGAGCCAGCTGACGTAATCGGGGCGCAGATACAGTTAATTTCATGCAAATCTCAGCAAAAAGTTAAGCAGCGGTTAATAACTTAGTTAACAGCTGCTGTAATTGTTCATATTCCGGTTCACTCAGGGCTGACCATACCCGCCGGTGTACCTCATTGGTTTCCGGACTAACCGTTTGAATCAGATCTTCACCGGCTTTAGTTAGCTTCAGCGTAATTTTGCGCCGGTCATAAGGATGAGTAGAGCGCGTAGCCCAGCCATTAAGCACCAGTTCATCCGACAAACGCGTTGCACTGGTACGAGTCAGATTCAGAATACTGCTCAGTTCTGATGGTAAAATCTCATGATTCGGTCGTGAATACACTGCCAGCAATGCATGCCACAGACTTTCTGATAAATGGTGCTTGTGTAAACGCTCATTCAGCTCACCGTGAATCGACGTATGTACCAGACGGATTAACCGGCTGAGCATCACCAACTGAACATTCATGCTTGGCATTTTCACTGCCAGCACCTCTAAAGTAGCTTCCAGTTCGGTAGCAGGAAGAGAAAAACCCATCTTAGAACACCTCAAAATCCAAAAAATAAACCATTTTAATAACCATACCACTTATTATAAATGAAGCTTATTATTTAGCTGAAAATATTCCATCCCTAAAATAGTCACTACCTTAGCAAATTTTTTGAAAAGCCCTCTTATCTATCTGTATATCTGCATATTGCCGGTAACAGTAAATACCCTATACCGTTATCGTTTTTTCCAGCCCTCATCTATCACCTGTCAAATACAATTACCGGAAACAGACTCTACAGACCAGAACAGCAAATTGCTTTAGTGCATCATCCGTCGTTGCAGAAATGAAACAACCCGGACAGCATTCAGCAATACCGGTTAACCGGTTTTCAACTCAAAAAAACCATCACTTAAACTTGTTAATAATTGGCTGCAAAGACCATAAACATAATTATTTTTCTATACAAACCATAAAGTAACAACTCAAAACCATACTTATGTGTTAAGAGCATAATTATATTTAATAACAGATTAAATATAGAGACATTTTGAATTTTTTTACGCCTTATTAACCAGATACCTGTTTTACCGGCTTTTCCACAACAACCTTTGACACCAGCCTTAAACAAAATTGCATCTTCCACTCTGTACAAAACTGCAATTTTCTTAGCAAATACATTACCAATAACGACATAAGCAGCATATTCAGCTTATTCCGCAGACAACCTACCGATACAACATCATCACAATATATACATATCCTGACTAACTACTGCATCAGCAAAAAAACAGGCTGTTTCAAAAGCAGCCTGTTTCTACATAACAAGAATTAAATACCTGAGGCTTCACGCAGCAGTTGCGCTTTATCCGTACGTTCCCAGGTAAATTCAGGCTCTTCACGCCCGAAATGACCATACGCCGCTGTTTTCGCATAAATCGGTCGCTGCAAATCCAGCATTTTAATAATACCCTTCGGACGCAAATCAAAATGTTCCTGCACAATTTCAATCAGCCTGTTTTCATCGATTTTGCCGGTACCGAAAGTATCAATCGCAATTGATGTAGGCTGTGCAATACCGATAGCATAGGAAATCTGAATCTGACACTGACTAGCCAGACCCGCGGCAACAATATTCTTCGCCACATAACGGCAGGCATAAGCAGCAGAGCGGTCTACCTTGGTAGGATCTTTACCGGAAAAAGCACCGCCGCCATGTGGAGCTGCCCCGCCATAAGTATCCACAATAATTTTGCGTCCGGTAAGGCCACAGTCGCCTTGCGGACCGCCAATAACAAAACGCCCGGTCGGATTAATCAGATATTGCGTCTCTTCAGTCAGCATATCAGCAGGTAATACCGGCTTAATAATATATTCTTTGACCGCTGCAACCAGCTCATCACGCTCGATATCCGGCTCATGTTGCGTAGACAGCACCACAGTATCAATGCGTTTTACCTTTCCGGTTTCACTGTCATACACACAGGTAAGCTGTGCCTTGGCATCAGGACGCAGCCACGGCAGCTCACCACTTTTACGCACTTCACTCTGACGCTGCATCAGCCGGTGTGCATAATAAATTGCAAACGGCATCAGCGTAGGCGTTTCATCACAGGCATAACCGAACATCAGTCCCTGATCGCCTGCACCCATGTCCAGGTCAAGCCCTTCCCCTTCATTAACCCCCTGAGCAATATCAGGAGACTGCTCGTCATAACACACCATTACCGCACAGCCACTGGCATCAAACCCCAGTTCTGATGAGTTATAACCGATACGTTTAATTGTATCGCGTGCAACTTGTATATAATTAATATGCGCACGTGTAGAAACTTCACCGGCCAGAACACATAAACCGGTATTTACCAGAGTTTCAGCTGCAACACGTGCAGTAGGATCCTGAGTCAGGATAGCGTCTAAAATAGAATCGGAAATCTGGTCGGCAACTTTATCCGGATGACCTTCGGATACCGACTCGGAAGTAAACAGAAATTCACTCATAATTGGCGGATACTTTCTGATGCTAATCAAGCATTATGATGGGCAGTTATAAATGCTTTTGTTACAATGTCGCCCAAATTTTCGAGTTTGAGATACAGAACGGATGCAAAAGCTGGTTTATTTCATATTTTTCCTGTTGGCATTAATCCCCTTACCTGTTTTACAGGGTTTAGGTTCCGTACTGGGGCGCCTTGGCTTTTACTTCGCCACCAGTGAACGTAAACGCACAACTAAAAATCTGCATTTTAGCAAACTTGCCGCCAACGACCAAGAATCAGAAAAACTGGTTAAATCCATTTTTGCAGAAACAGCCAAAAGCGGGCTTGAGTTATCCATAGCCTGGACCCGCTCAAGCAAGCATATCGTCTCATTATTTAAAGAAGTACACGGCTGGGAACACATAGAAGCCGCTATTGAACGCAACGAAGGTTTGCTTTTAATTACACCACATCTGGGCAATTATGATCTTGCCGGCCGTTTTCTGAGCGAAAAACTGCCTTTCCCGCTTACCGCCATGTACCGCCCGCCTAAAATAAGCTGGCTGGAAAGTGTTATGAATAGCGGACGTGTGCGTGATAACGGCTATACCGCTCCTGCCAATATGCTGGGGGTAAAACAAATTGTACGGGCGTTAAAAAATAAGCAGGCTACCATTGTACTGCCCGATCAGGTACCCGGCGAAGGTGAAGGTGTATGGGCAACTTTTTTTGGTCAGCCTGCCTACACCATGACCCTAGCCTCCCGTCTGGCCATCATGCCTGAAGTAACTCCCCTGTTCTTTTGCGGCGAACGCCTGCCGCACGGTCGCGGCTTTGCCCTTCATATCGCACCACTTGAAGGCACACTCAACGGCAACCGCGAGCATGATGCACAGATTATTAATAATAATGTTGAAAAATGGGTAACACGTTTCCCAAGCCAGTACCTGTTTGGCTATAACCGGTATAAATGGCGTAAAAACAGACCTACTACCTAAAAAACCATCAAAAAATTAGCAAACTATATCTTATATAAACAATATAGAAACCACAGAAGAATTATCTTTAAATTATAATTATTCAGAAATTATTTAATACATTATTTAATTAAAAATCGTCATATCAATTTAATAAATATTTATCAAGTATGATCTGAAATTAGATTGAATAAAATTATATAGATTAATTTCTACTAGATACAAATCATTAATTATTATTAATAAAACAAATATATTAATCTTAAAATTAATACTAAAAATATAAATAATTTGTTTAGCAAAAAATATTAAACAATTATCTAATTATGATTTGTTTTATTTTTATTAAACTATATAACTTGTAATTTTTTGCTTTAATATTTGTCCGTAAAACTCGACTTAATCCAGACCGATGCGATGCTTAATCGTAACCGGAATATTAACCGTTTCCTGCATAGCATTAAGCATTGTGCTACCAGTTCAACTTTACACATCAGACAGATACCAAAAGCACCTTGCTGTACCCGCGAGCTGGTGCTGAGGCAGCCGCAGTTCAGATTAATTTCATCATACTCATAACCAGCAGTAATTATAGCAGCCTGTACTAGAACTGCCCGCTTACTGCCGCCCTGCTGCTAAGCAATAGGTTGCTCCTGCGGATAATATGCCAGTAATCTGTTTCAAAATTTACAATATATCTTTATTGACCTATTCACAAAAAAAGAGCCAATAAAGGCTCTTTTTTGAATATATAAACTGTTTTGGTAGTGGCAATACAGATTAACGTTTTGAGAACTGTTTTGCACGGCGTGCTTTGCGCAGACCGAATTTTTTACGTTCAACTTCACGTGCATCACGAGTAACCAGACCAGCAGCAGACAGAGTTGGTTTCAGAGCTGCATCGTAGTCAATCAGTGCACGGGTAATGCCATGACGAATCGCACCAGACTGACCGGTTTCACCGCCACCTACAACATTTACTTTAATATCGAAAGCTTCCAGATTTTCAGTCAGTACCAGAGGCTGACGAACAATCATGCGACCGGTTTCGCGACCAAAAAATTCATCCAGCGGACGACCATTTACAATAATCTGACCGCTACCCTTTTGCAGGAAAACACGAGCCACTGAACTTTTGCGGCGACCCGTGCCGTAGTAATATTTACCGTTCATTGCGTGTCCTTAGATATCCAAAACTTTAGGTTGTTGAGCAGCATGGCCATGTTCTGCAGTAGCATATACTTTCAGTTTTTTAATCATGGCATAGCCCAACGGGCCTTTAGGTAACATACCTTTAACGGCTTTTTCCAGCGCACGGCCAGGAAACTGGTTTTGCATTTCAGCAAAAGTGCGCTCATAAATACCACCAGGAAAACCTGAGTGGCGATAGTATTTTTTGTCAGTCTGTTTCTGACCAGTCACACGCAGTTTGTCAGCGTTAATTACAATAATGTAATCACCAGTATCAACATGTGGCGTGTATTCTGGCTTATGTTTGCCACGCAGACGGCGGGCGATTTCAGCAGCCAGACGACCCAGAACTTTGTCTTGAGCATCAACCACATACCAATCGCGCTTCACCTCATGGGGCTTAGCTGAAAAGGTTTTCATAAAAGCTAATCCAGATAAATATACGAAAGCTTCTAATATTAAAGATTAATCAATTGATTGTCAATTGCTGTACAGGGTTTGTATGACAATTTCCCTGTACTGAGCAGGATACAGTTGCATTGATGATTACATCTGTAGTCATATTCAGCCGATACGTTTGAAAGGTGGTAAACACGCCAGTAACTGTTTACCATATCGCGCAGTCAGAATACGATTATCCAGAATAGTAACCCGGCCGTAATCTGTTTCAGTCCGAATCAGCCGCCCTACGGCCTGAATCAGCTTGATACTGGCTTCCGGCACAGTAATTTCCATAAACGGGTTACCGCCGCGTGCCTCTATCCATTGATTGCGGGTTTTCTCAATCGGATTATCCGGCATAGCAAACGGCAACTTGGCAATAATGACCTGCACACACATCTCACCGGGTAAATCCAGACCTTCAGCGAAACTGTCCAGACCGAAAATAATACTTGGACGACCGGCAGCAATTGCCTCATGATGGCGCTCTAATAATATCTGTTTAGGTATTTCTCCCTGCACCAGCAATAAGGGCAAATGACTGTCCGGCAATTTCAGCGCGACCTCCTGCATTTGCCGCCGTGAAGAAAATAATACCAGCGTCCCAATAGGTTCGCTTTCATTAATTAGCTTCGGCAGCCAATTAACAATTTCGCTGCTATGCGCTGCCGCATCTTTCGGGCTGGCTGCCAGTGCCGGTATATACAGCTCACCCTGTTCTGCAAAATGAAACGGGCTGTCCAGTGCCAGCATAGTAGTATCAGGCAGCCAGCTCAGGCCTGTTTGCTTTAACAGTAAATCAAATGTACCCAGTGAGCGTAATGTGGCCGAGGTCAGCAATGCCCCCGCCGCCCGCCGCCACAAACCACTGGCCAGCTTACTGGCACTGGTAATTGGAGAGGCATGAAAGTTGTAGTCAACCTTATCTTTAGCTATCCGAGTAATCCATTTAGCCAGTGGTGCTTCGCCTTCAACTTTTTCCGTGGACATTAAATCCCATACATCCACGACCTGTTCAGTTCGCGCCAGCAGCATGCCCAAATCAGTACTGAGTTGATCAAGCAGGCTGCTATCCTTATTCTTATCTCGTCTAGAGGCAGATAATGCCTCATTCATACCATTTAAATGTTTCAGCAGCATTCGTGCGGCGATAGCGGTATTATTTACCAGCATATTCAAACTCAATGGTATTTCACCATCCGGCCACAGCCAGCTGCTTTCTTCGATACCGTCCTGTACTGCCAGACTGGGTTCATCAGCCAGACAAATCAGCCATTCCTGCAAACTTTCCTGCAAACCTGATGCAGCTTCAACAGCCAGCACTGCAAGTTCACTTTTATCCAGCACACCAGCTACTTTATCTACAATATTACCAATCCGGTCTAAAAACCATAATGTCTGATTCAAACTATGTTCAGCCGCAAATTGCTGTAAAGCTTTATGCGGTAAATGGTGCGCTTCATCGATACAATAAAAACTGTTGGCCGGTGCCGGCAAAATTACACCACCGCCCATGCCGATATCAGCCAGCAGTAAATCATGATTGGCTACCACAACATTCACCGTTTCCAGCGTCTCCCGCGCCAGAAAAAAAGGACACTCGGCGCGGTTCGGGCACCCGGATTTCAAACAACCATGGCGATCATTAGTTACTTTCTGCCATAAACCGTCGTCAATTTGTTCCGGCCATGTATCCCGGTCTCCATTAAAAGTACGGGCAGCAAACTGATCTGCCATATTACGCAATACTGCCAATTCTTCTTTTTTAGGCTTCCGCTCCCAGAGTACCATTTGTGGTTCAAAACCCTGCAAACTGTCCTGTGCGTTTAATTGGGTTAATTGATACAGTTTATAGGGACATAAATAACGTCCGCGTCCTTTAGCCAGAGCAAAACTAAGACTCAGTCCGCTGTGTCTGACTACAAACGGTAAATCACGCCCGACCAGTTGTTCCTGCAAGGCAACAGTCGCACTGCTTACTACCAGTATTTTGCCGCGCGTCTGCGCCATAATTCCGCCGGCAAGTAAATATGCCAGACTTTTACCCACTCCTGTCGGCCCCTCTACTACAACGATAGACTCACCATTGCGCTCCGGTGCATCCTCACCATCCTGCTGTTGCTGAGTGCGTGAAAATGCATTGGCAACAGCTGCAATCATTTCCCGCTGTGCCTGCCGGGGCCGGAAATTAGGCAAACTTCTGGCAATACTTTGGTAATGATCACGTATGGCGTTTTTTTCTAAATCAGTAAGCATAACAATTCAAACAATAGGTAAATAGCATAAACCCATATTCTTTTTAGTAGTAAAGTTATTTAAAATCAGTATATTTACAAACTAATTCCAATTATATACTTAAATTCCATATTAAATTTTTAGCAGGCACATTATGAACAAAATTATCTATTTCGTTTTATTCTGTCTCGTGACAACAGGTCTTATTGCCTGCTCTAAAACTCAGCAAGATTCCACAGCAGACAGTACGACCAAAAAAGAGCTGGTTTTTGGTGCCTCTGCTATGCCTTACAGCACAGTATTTGAACAAGGCATTAAACCTATTCTGGAAAAACAGGGCTACACCATTAAAACCATGAATTTTTCCACGCTGGAAGTGAATAATCAATCTGTTAATAACGGTCAGGTTGATTTTAATCTGGATCAGCATACCGCCTATCTTAATGTCTTTAACCGTGAAAAAGGTACACATCTGTATCCTCTGGTGCATATCCCTACCATACCGGCTGCTATTTACTCAGACAAATACGCATCCTTTCAGCAGGCACCCAATGGTGCTACTGTGCTGATTCCCAGTGATCCGGCCAATACTTCGCGTGCATTGCGCATTCTGACCGATAATCATTTCATTCAGCTCAAATCCGGTACTAACCCGATTCTGGCAACATCCAGAGACATTGTCAGTAATCCAAAACAATTGAAAATTAAAGAAATGGATTCAGTCATGATTCCGCGCACACTGGGTGAAGTAGATTTCGGTTTCGCCTCCGGTGGAATAGCTTACCAGTCTAAACTTGATCCGAAAAAAGCCGTACTTCGTGAAAAAGTAATTCCGGAAATGGAAATGGTGGTTACCATTAATGAAAAAAATAAAGATACTCAGTGGGCAAAAGACTTAAAAGCAGCCTATCAATCACCAGAATTTAAACAATTTATGCAGAAATACAATCAAAATCAGATGTGGGCACTGCCACAAGGTGAATAAACCTATTACATCCTGAAAATTGCCGGTAATACTACCACGCATTACCGGTAATCCATCTATAAACTCATCACCTAACAGTAAAAATTTAAAAACGTATTAGCAGTTCACTAATTATTAATCAAAACACTGAAAATAAACCCCGCACTGTAATATTTATTAACGGGTGTTTTGCAGTATGGCGTAACAAATCGGCACAACAGCCTAACATCTTTAATAAAAATAACAAAACAACAATTTTGAATACATTTTATAATAGAGAAATTACATAACTTATTTATATAAGCATGACTCTCTACAGTATCAAACCTGCTTTTCAAAAATTATTACGCCCGCTCATGTTCTGGCTGTATCGAAAAGGCGTTACAGCAAACCACATTACCCTTTCTGCAATTGGTCTTTCTGTATTAATCGGTGTCATACTGGGCATTTTTCCGCATCCGGGATTATTCTGGCTGCTACCGATTACATTGTTTATCAGAATGGCGCTCAATGCACTGGATGGCATGCTCGCTCGTGAATGTAATCAGCAAAGCCGGCTTGGTGCTGTCTTAAATGAATTGGGCGATGTCTTATCCGATATTGCCTTGTATGTGCCGTTCATTCTGTTACCGGGCAGTAATACAACTGTGGTAATGCTAATGCTCTTCTGTGCAGTCCTTACGGAATTCTGCGGCATTCTTGCACAAACAATCAATGGCATCCGCAGCTATGCGGGTCCCATGGGTAAAAGTGATCGCGCCCTGATTTTCGGTACATGGTCTTTATTACTGGCTATCTGGCCAGAATTAACATCATGGAACAATCTGCTGTGGTGTGTATCAATTGTCTTACTGGTCTGGACTTGTGTTAACCGTTGTCGCAGTGCGCTGACCGGAGAACACTGATATGCTGTTGCAAAAATCCTTACTGGTTATTTTCAGCCTTTTATTACTGGCTACAGTTATCAATGGCTTATTAGTGTGCCTGAAACCAGATAAAGACTGGCATGAACTCACACTGCGTATTCGAACGTGGTGGATTATTATTATACTGTTTTCTCTGGCATTAATCAGTCCATCCTGGTTAGGGATATGTTTTTTTGCTCTGGTCAGCTTCATGGCGTTAAAAGAATATTTAACGCTGGTACCGGCACGCCATGCAGACCGTATGCCTATCCTGTGGATGTTTATCACTATTCCGATTAATTACTGGTTAATAGGCAGTAACTGGTACGGTTTTTTTATTATATTTATTCCGGTATATATGTTCCTGTTTTTACCGGCACGAATGGTCATTGCTGGTGATACCAAACATTTTCTGCGTACAGTGTCTCAATTGCAGTGGGGTTTGATGACCACTGTATTTGCTTTCAGCCATGTTGCCAGTTTGCTGGTACTGCCGAATGATCATCAGCAAACTGGTGCACTATTGGTACTGTTCCTTGTGGGTTTAACAGAATTCAATGATATTACTCAATATTTGTGGGGTAAATCTCTGGGTAAAATCAAAATAACACCTAAAGTCAGCCCGAACAAAACTCTGGCCGGACTACTTGGCGGCATAGCCAGCACGACAATTGCAGCCGTGCTGCTGGGTCCTATACTGACACCACTGAGCTGGGAAATGTCCTTACTTGCCGGTCTGATCATCAGTGTAAGCGGATTCTGTGGTGATATTGTCATGTCTGCAATCAAGAGAGATATTGGTATTAAAGACAGCGGCACGATATTACCCGGTCACGGAGGTATTCTCGATCGTCTGGACTCATTGATTTTTACTGCACCGGTATTTTTTCATTTCGTTCGTTATTTTTACTACTAAATCATGCTTAAATCATTACTCAAACCCTTATTTGCATTATGTATAGAATGGCCGTTTATGCGTTTTTGGCTGGGTTTGCGTATTCATCAGCATCACAATCTGCCTAAACAGGGTCCAGCAATCATTGTTGCTAATCATAATAGCCACATGGATGTATTTGCACTGATGGGTCTATACTCACCTTTACAGCAAAATCAGATTCATCCGGTAGCTGCAGCAGATTACTTTCTGAGTAATAAATGGCTGGCCTGGTTTGCAATTAATATTCTCAACATTATTCCGGTTAACCGTCAGAATGGCGGTCAGAACAATCCGCTTCAGGGCTGTGAAGAAGCCTTACGTCAAAACAAAATCCTTATCCTATTTCCAGAAGGCTCTCGTGGCGAACCCGGAAAAATGCAACCGCTCAAATCAGGTATCTGGTATTTAAGTGCTGCTATGCCAACTGTACCCATCATTCCGGTATGGCTACAGGGAACTGAACAGATTATGGCTAAAGGTAATCGTATTCCGCTGCCTCTATTCATAGACATTAATATTGGCAGTGCCATGTATTACCAGCCGGATAAGGACCAGTTTAAAGCAGATTTATTAAATAATTTACTCGCATTGCGTCCGCAATATACGAAAAGAGATTCTGATGACTGAACAACGCCAAGCAAAAGAAAGTACATTTTATACCAGCGATAAACAAGAATTATTTTATCGACACTGGCCTGCAATTACCTCCGGCACAATATGTAAAGTTATTGTATTGTTTCACCGCGGACATGAACATTCTGGTCGTTTGCAGCACATTGTCGATGAGCTGAACATGCCGGATACGGATTTTTATGCATGGGATGCCCGCGGGCATGGCCACTCTCCCGGCCCTCGCGGTTACAGCCCGTCTCTGGCTCGTTCTGTACAGGATGTGGATGAATTTATGCATTTTGTTGGCGCAGACAGCCAAACTCCCCTTTCGAATATCATAGTGATTGCCCAGAGTGTGGGAGCAGTACTGGCAGCAACATGGGCACATGATTACGCCCCGAAAATTCGCGGACTTGTATTAGCCTCTCCTGCATTTAAAGTAAAACTGTACGTGCCGTTTGCCCGGCCATTGCTTAGTTTCGGACAATATGTGAAAGGTCTGTTCTTTGTTAATTCCTATGTCAAAGGCAAGTATCTGACCCATGATCCTGAACGTGTTAACAGTTTTAATAATGATCCACTGATTACCCGTGCAATTGCAGTAAATATTTTACTGGATTTATACCGTACAGCCGACCGCGTCATTGAAGATGCTGCTGCTATTACTTTACCTACGCAACTGCTGATATCCGGTCAGGATTATGTAGTGCACAGGCAACCACAACTGGATTTCTATCAGCGTATTCGCAATCCGCTCAAAGAAATGCACATTCTGCCCGGTTTTTATCACGACACATTGGGCGAACTTAACCGAGAAAAAGCTTTTACAAAAATTCGTAGCTTTATCGATACCTTATATCAGCAGCCAGTAGCCGCTTTTAATTATCAGCATGAAGATCGCTGGAGCCCGAGTGCAGATAACTGGCGTGAATTAAGCGGCGGACCGGTTCCGCTTTCTTTCAGTGCCTTTAGTTATCGTGCCTTACATAAAGGTATGACAACCCTTGGTAAACTTTCTAATGGCATTAAACTGGGTTGTGAAACTGGCTTTGATTCCGGCAGTACACTGGATTATGTTTATCAGAATCAGCCTCAGGGTCAAAACTGGCTAGGAAAACAATTTGACAAAGCCTATCTCAATAGCATTGGCTGGCGAGGTATCCGGCAACGCAAAATTAATCTGGAATATATGATTAAACAAGCTGTATCAAAACTACAGGAAGAAAATCTTCCGGTTCGGGTTGTTGATATTGCTGCCGGTCATGGTAGGTATGTCATTGAAGCATTATCCAATATCAATGTAGTTGAAGAAATTTTATTACGCGACTACAGTGAACTTAATGTCAGCAAAGGTCAGCAGATGATTGCTGATTATGGTTTAAGCAATAAAGCGCGATTTGAAATTGGTGATGCCTTCAATCTGGAACAACTCGCAGCACTTACACCTCAGCCTACACTTGGTATTGTTTCCGGACTGTATGAACTTTTTCCGGATAACTCTCTGTTACGCAATTCACTAAATGGTTTAGCAGCAGCTATCCCTGCCGGTGGTATCCTGATTTACACAAATCAACCCTGGCACCCACAATTGAAAACCATTGCATGGTCTTTAACCAGCCATCGTCAGGGTCAGCCGTGGATTATGCGTAATCGTTCGCAAGGTGAAATGGATGCTCTGGTAAGTGCAGCCGGTTTTGATAAATGTGCACAAATTATTGATGAATGGGGGATTTTCAGCGTATCCATGGCAATTCGCCGTGCATCATGAAGTTGCGCAGTCAATTAAACTGTTTGGCAGTAGGCTGGTTAATCATTCTGGCGCCGTTTTTCTTGGTAACGTATGAACTGGTTAATCAGTTTACTGCCACACGAGCTGATATTAATAGTGTGGTATATAGCTGGGAACAATACATCCCATTTATTCCGCTCACTATTATTCCTTACTGTAGTCTAGCTTTGCTCTATAGTATATCTTTATTTTTGTGTCGCTCTGTATCTGAACAGACTCGTCAGGCCTGCCGGTTAGTATTAGCTTCTACAATAGCCTGTATCAGTTTTTTACTATTTCCTCTTCGTTTTAGCTTTATCCGTCCCAAAGTTGAAGGTTTTACCGGCTGGTGGTTTAATCAGCTGGAGCAGTTTAATTTATCTTATAATCAATCTTCAATACTCTATATCATCCTAAGCTGGCTGCTGTGGCAACACTTTTTACAACATACTCCTAAACGTCTGCGCTGGCTGATTCATTGCTGGTTTCTGTTAATTGGTATTTCTGTATTGACGACATGGCAGCATCATTTTATTAATGTAATCATCGGCGTAGCTATTAGTATGTTTATTGACTGGCTAATACCGGTTAAAAAAATACCAAAAACCCATATTCATATACCGTGTACACAGTCAAAAAAGCTGACTAAGTATTATGCAACAGCAGCGCTTGTGTGCTTATGTTTTGGAATTTATTCTACTCCGTGGTTATTATGGCTGGCATTATCTTTATTTATTGTCAGTTGTTCATATCATTTTGGTGTTAATACAATATATAAATCACAGCATGGTAAATATTCAGCGGCTACTTATATTCTGTTATTTCCCTGGCGATGTCTGATGACTATTTCCAGATGGCTGTATACCCGTAAAATTCCTGCTATCAGCCCAATCAATGAGCACATTTTTATGGGTAGTTATCCTTGCAGCAGTGTTAAACAAAAAGCCATTCTGGATTTAACATTCGAATTTCCACGCGCCCAATCTTCATATAATCGCGTGTATACATGTATACCTATGCTGGATCTGGTTTGTCCCAGTATGATGCAATTGCAACAAGCTGTCAGTGAATTAGAAAAATTACGTATACAGCACAATAGTGTTTTAATCCATTGCTCATTGGGACTATCACGTAGTGCCATTGTAGTAGTAGCATGGCTGCTGGCTTTTGATGATTTTAAAACCGTAGAACAGGCCTGTACATTTGTGCAGCAACAACGCCCGCAAATTGTACTAGGCTCCAAACATATGGAACTTCTTGAGCAATGGCATATCAACATAACCCAGAATCCAATGAACATGAACTTAGTAAGGTGTTAGTCAACCACACATTAGCAAGCTGGCGCTTTTTGTTATTGATGGCATTAATACCTTTATTATGGGCAATATTTTGCGCATCTGCCTGCTTAATACGTTCACTGATCACAGCTGGTGCCGGTATAGTTATTTATCAATGCTGGCGGCTATGGCTGGATAATTATTATATTTCTGAACTCACTCAGGAAAATAACCGGCAGGCTGGTATTATTCTTACTTCTATTTGGCAAAAACAAAAACTGCAAGATTTTACTTTGGAACAAAGATATCAGGGAGCACTGAAGCAACTCAAATATTCCTTAATAAGCTGTGCTCTGCTCTGGCTAATCTGGATTATTACTTTAGTGTTTAAATGAAATATCTATAGATTTAATGATAAAAATAAGATTAATTTATGTTAAATTAAAATGGTATAGAAATTTTTTATACATAAACAGTTAAGCGAATAAGCGATACATCTGTCACTTTCTTTATTCAAAGCAGTAGTCACTTAAATTTTCAATATAGATTATACTAATCGTCTTTTTTGTATCAATAAAAAACTAATCAGATGAGTCTGCACATAGCTCTGTATCAACCCCAAATTCCTGCTAATACCGGCAATATCGCCCGCACTTGTGCGGGCACACATACCAGCCTGCATTTAATCCATCCATTAGGTTTTTCTACAGATGACAAGATGCTTAAGCGTGCTGGTCTGGATTACTGGCCTCATGTAGATATTCATTATCATGATAGTCTGGAAGCATTCATCAGTATGACTGAAACCCAAACTAATGCACAGGTCTACCTGATAGAAACCTACGGCACACGCAACTACACTCAGTTCGACTACAGCGACCGCAATCAGCAAATCTACTTTCTCTTCGGTCGCGAAACCACCGGACTGCCCCAGGCATTCGCACAAGCACGCGCCGAGCAATGTCTGCGTATTCCGCAATCAGAGCACATCCGCTCACTAAACCTATCCAATGCCGCCGCCATCGTCCTCTACGAAGCGCTGCGTCAGCAGTCCTTCCCCTCTCTAACCTAGATACAGCAACAGCAGCCATATGGCTGCTGCGTTATTGTTTTTTCTTCTGTGGTACTTCTCAGTATTAAAGTAAGAAACCCGGCTGACTGATCAACCGGGTTCTTCTATGGGGAGTCTGGCGGTGTCCTACTTTCACATGGGCGATCCATACTATCATCGGCGCTAGGTCGTTTCACGGTCCTGTTCGGGATGGG
>NZ_JACFQM010000014.1:0-15708 GCF_016101465.1 Snodgrassella sp. M0110
TGCGATGGAAGAAGGCTTACGCTTTGCGATTCGTGAAGGTGGCCGAACAGTTGGTGCCGGTGTGGTTGCTAAAGTTATCGCTTAAAGTTTTGTAGGCCAGTAGCTCAATTGGTAGAGTATCGGTCTCCAAAACCGAGGGTTGGGGGTTCGAGACCCTCCTGGCCTGCCAAAAATCAGACTAATCGGCCAATGGTCGGTTAGTCTTTTTTGTATTAATTAAAAGGTGGTTATATGGACAACAAAACATCGAAAGATGTAGGAGCCAAAACCAAAGCACAATTAAAAGCTGAAGCTAAACAACAGCAGGAGTTGGAAGTCAAACGTAATAAATGGTTTGATTTCTTGAAATATTTTCTCTCTGCTATATTGGTTGCCGCTGGTATTCAGGCATTCTATGCTCTTGATGCGCAATTGCCACTTTATATTCGTTATTTATTTCCATTAGTAGGTGTGGTAGCAGCCATTGTAATTGTATTTTTTTGGAGTACGGGTGGACGCAAACTTACTGCCTATGTGCGTGACTGTGTATCGGAAGCCAGAAAAGTAGTTTGGCCGGAGCGTAATGAGGCATTGCGCATGACCCTGTTTGTGCTGATATTTGTTGCTGTCTTGTCGTTATTTATTTGGGGTGTTGACAGCCTGATTTCATGGTTGTTATTTGACATCTTTATGAAGAGGAGCTGATCATGGCAAAACAGTGGTATGTTGTTCACGCTTATTCCGGTTTTGAAAAAAATGTACAAAAGACTTTAAAAGAACGCATTGAGCGTGAAGGAATGGGTGAATACTTTGGTCAGATACTGGTACCGGTTGAAGAAGTTGTGGACATAAAAAACGGGCGTCGCAGTATTACTGAACGTAAATTTTTCCCTGGTTATGTTCTGGTAGAAATGGATATGACCGATGCTTCATGGCACTTAGTTAAAAATACACCACGTGTGACGGGCTTTATTGGCGGAACTGCTAATAAACCGTTGCCTATTTCAGCTCGTGAAGTGGATGCTATCTTGCATCAAGTGCAAAGTGGGGTAGAAAAACCGAAGCCAAAAGTTCTCTTTGATGTTGGTCAGCAAGTGCGGGTAAACGAAGGTCCGTTTAAAGACTTTAATGGTGTTGTAGAGGAAGTCAATTACGAACGCAATAAACTGCGCGTTGCTGTGCAGATATTTGGACGTGAAACACCGGTTGAGCTGGAATTTTCTCAGGTAGAGAAAATTTAACTGCAATAATACAACTTAAACTAGCCTGTGCTTGTAAGGAAAAGGATTTTTCTTTATAATCACGGGTCTTGCTTTTGGGGAGCGGCATTTGCTGCGTCATACCCGTTTATTTGGAGTTTAAATCAAATGGCAAAAAAAATTATAGGTTATATCAAACTGCAGGTTCCTGCAGGTAAAGCCAATCCGGCTCCTCCGATAGGTCCGGCGCTGGGTCAGCGTGGTCTGAATCTTATGGAATTCTGCAAAGCTTTTAATGCGGCTACGCAGAATGTTGAACCGGGTCTGCCGATTCCGGTAGTGATTACTGCGTTTGCAGATAAATCATTTACCTTTGTAATGCAAACGCCGCCGGCTTCTTTTTTGCTGAAAAGAGCAGCTGGTCTGCAAAAAGGTAGTTCAAATCCATTAACCCAGAAAGTGGGTAAAGTGACTCGTGCTCAATTGGAAGAAATCGCCAAGACTAAAGAGCCTGATTTAACTGCTGCTGATCTGGATGCAGCGGTACGCACCATTGCCGGTAGTGCCCGTTCAATGGGTTTAGATGTGGAGGGTGTGTAAATGGCTAAGCTTTCAAAACGTATGCAGGCTATTCGTGCTGCTGTAGAAGCCAATAAATTATATGCTATTGATGATGCTCTGAATCTGGTTAAAGCTAATGCTACGGCCAAATTTGATGAATCTATTGATGTATCTTTCAATTTGGGCATTGATGCACGTAAATCTGATCAGCTTGTTCGTGGTTCTGTAGTGCTGCCTAAAGGTACTGGTAAAACTGTACGTGTAGCTGTGTTCACTCAGGGTGCTAATGCTGAAGCTGCCAAAGCAGCCGGTGCTGATGTGGTTGGTTTCGATGATCTGGCTGCTGAAGTCAAAGCAGGTAACCTGAACTTTGATGTGGTAATTGCATCTCCTGATGCTATGCGTGTAGTAGGTCAGCTAGGTACTATTCTGGGTCCGCGTGGTTTAATGCCAAACCCGAAAGTGGGTACTGTTACGCCAAATGTTGCTGAAGCTGTTAAAAATGCGAAGGCAGGTCAGGTACAGTATCGTACAGATAGAGCTGGTATCGTACATGCAACTATTGGTCGTGCTTCTTTTGATGCCGCTGATCTGCGTGAAAACTTTAATGCATTACTGGATGCCATTGTTAAAGCTAAACCTGCTGCAACAAAAGGTCAGTATCTGCGCAGAATCGCCGTATCCAGCACGATGGGTGCAGGTTTGTGTGTTGACAGCGCTTCTGTAAATAATTAAGAAGTATCCTTGAATTCCGCAGTTTGGTCTTATATCAGACTGCCATTAAAATTCATATAAATGTTTTACATTTATATGTTGGGCTACTTAGCAATAAGTAGATGTCCAAGACCGTAGGGAATTTGTGGTTGTAAAACAAATTTTAAAAAAATAACCCTACGCAGACGGTAGTCCCGGATAATCTTGTGTAAGCCTTGCTTACGGATGTCTTTTTGGGTTGCCGCGCTGGGTGGAGTGGTATTCATATCGCTCTGATTAAAAACAGTGGGAGGTAGACCTTGAGTCTCAATATTGAAACCAAGCAAGCAGCCGTAGCCGAAATCGTAGCAGCCATTGCTAACGCTCAAACTATGGTTATTGCCGAGTATCGGGGTATCAGTGTTGCCAGTATGACCGAACTGCGTGCCAATGCTCGTAAAGCAGGTGTATACCTGCATGTGTTGAAAAACACATTAGCCCGTCGCGCTGTTGAAGGTACATCATTTGCCGCTCTGGCTGATCAGATGGTTGGTCCGTTGGTTTATGCGGTATCTGAAGACCCGGTTGCTGCTGCAAAAGTACTGCACCAGTTCTCGAAAAAAGATGAAAAAATTGTGCTGAAAGCAGGTTCATATAATGGTGATCTGCTGGATGTTGCTCAGGTGGCAGAACTTGCTTCTATTCCGAGCCGCGACGAATTGCTCGCGAAATTGCTGGGTATTATGCAAGCTCCTGTTTCCGGTTTTGCCCGTGCACTTGCTGCTTTGGCTGAGAAAAAAGCCGGCGAAGAAGCTGCCTAAATTTCATCTGATTTATATTTAAATTTTTATTCTCAATTATTGGAGTTTAATAGCATGGCTATTACTAAAGAAGACATTCTGGAAGCAGTTGGTAACCTGACCGTTATGGAATTAAACGATCTGGTTAAAGCTTTTGAAGAAAAATTTGGTGTATCTGCAGCTGCTTTGGCTGTTGCTGGTGGTGCTAGCGGTGGTGCTGCGGCTGCCGAAGAAAAAACTGAATTCGATGTAGTATTGACTTCTGCCGGTGCTCAGAAAGTTGGCGTGATTAAAGTTGTTCGTGCTATCACTGGTTTGGGTCTGAAAGAAGCTAAAGATCTGGTTGACGGTGCACCTAAAACTCTTAAAGAAGGTGTTTTTCAGGCTGAAGCTGACGAAATTAAAAAACAACTGGAAGAAGCCGGCGCTTCTGTCGAAATCAAGTAATTTCAGTTGCGTTTTACAGGCTGGTAGCTTAGGCTACCAGCCTGCTTTCGCTTGTCTAGCTTAAGTGATATTTTATAAATATTTACATAAAAGCCTATAATTTACTTAATTTTACTTTTTGGTTTTAACAGTTATCTGAGTATTTATAAAACCTTACTTGCCAAACCTCCCTACTGGAGACTGTTCATGTCCTACTCTTTTACTGAAAAAAAACGTATCCGTAAAAGCTTTGCCAAACGTGCGAATGTATTAGAAGTGCCGTTTTTATTGGCTACGCAGTTGGATTCTTATACACAGTTTTTACAGATGGAAACATCCTACGACCAGCGCGCTGATGTTGGTCTTCAGGCTGCTTTTCAGTCTATTTTTCCGATTATCAGTCATAACGGTTATGCCCGCCTTGAGTTCACTCATTATGTATTAGGTGAACCAGTGTTTGACATTCCGGAATGTCAGCTGCGTGGTATTACTTATGCAGCTCCGTTGCGGGCGCGTATCCGACTGGTAATTTTGGACAAAGAGTCATCCAAACCTAATGTGGTTAAAGAAGTTCGTGAAAATGAAGTTTATATGGGTGAAATTCCGTTGATGACACCCAGTGGTTCATTCATTATTAACGGTACTGAACGCGTCATTGTTTCACAGTTACACCGTTCTCCGGGTGTATTCTTTGAGCATGACAGAGGTAAATCACATTCATCTGGTAAATTATTATTTTCAGCACGGATTATTCCTTACCGCGGATCCTGGCTTGACTTTGAATTTGACCCGAAAGATTTGCTGTACTTCCGTATCGACCGTCGTCGTAAGATGCCAGTAACTATTTTACTGAAAGCACTTGGGTTTACACCGGAACAGATTCTGGACATGTTCTATGACCGTGAAAGTTACCACCTGTCTAAAGATGGTGTGCATACTGATCTGATTCCGGCACGTCTGAGAGGTGAAACTGCCAAGTTTGATCTGGTAGATAAAGACGGCAAAGTACTAGTACAAAAAGGCAAACGAATTAATGCCAAGAATATCCGTGACATTATTGCTGCAGATATTAAATGGCTGGAAGTTGAACCGGAAAGTCTGATTGGCAAGGTACTGGCTGCTGATGTGGTTGTACCGGATACCGGTGAAATACTGGCTAAATCCAATGATGAAATCACGGAAGAGTTGCTGGCACAGTTTGATATACAGGGAATCAAAGAAATTTCAACGCTGTATATCAACGATCTGGATCAGGGCGGATATGTTTCCAATACTTTGCGTACTGATGAAATTGAAGGTCAGCAGGCTGCACGTATTGCTATTTATCGCATGATGCGCCCGGGTGAGCCGCCAACCGAAGATGCTGTTGAGGCATTGTTTAATCGCCTGTTCTTTAGTGAAGACAGCTATGACTTGTCACGGGTTGGCCGGATGAAATTCAACACCCGTACTTATCAGCAAAAATTGCTGGAAGCGCAGCAGGAGTCCTGGTATGGCCGTCTGATGACACAAACTTTTGCCAATGCTGATAAAGAAGGCAATCATGTACTGACTATTCCGGATATTGTATCCGTGATTGCTACACTGGTTGAATTGCGCAACGGACATGGTGAAGTAGATGATATTGACCATTTGGGTAACCGTCGCGTACGGTCTGTAGGTGAGCTGGCTGAGAACCAGTTCCGTAGTGGTCTGTCACGTGTAGAACGCGCCGTTAAAGAACGCCTGAATCAGGCTGAATCAGAAAATCTGATGCCGCATGATCTGATTAATGCCAAACCGGTTTCTGCTGCAATCAAAGAGTTTTTCGGTTCCAGTCAGTTATCTCAGTTTATGGATCAGACTAATCCGTTGTCTGAAATCACCCATAAACGCCGTGTATCTGCATTGGGACCTGGCGGTCTGACCCGTGAGCGTGCCGGCTTTGAAGTGCGTGACGTACATCCGACTCATTACGGTCGTGTATGTCCGATTGAAACACCTGAAGGTCCGAATATCGGTTTGATTAATTCGCTGGCAGTTTATGCCCGTACCAATAAATACGGTTTTCTGGAAACACCTTATCGCCGAGTTGTCGACGGTAAAGTAACTAATGACATTGATTATTTGTCAGCTATTGAAGAAGGTCGCTTTGTCATTGCTCAGGCGAATGCTGATCTGGATAAAGACGGCCGGATTATCGGTGATATGGTAACCTGCCGTGAAAAAGGTGAAACCATAATGGCAACGCCGGATCGCGTACAGTATATGGACGTGGCTACCGGTCAGGTGGTTTCAGTAGCGGCTTCACTGATTCCGTTCCTTGAGCATGATGACGCCAACCGTGCTTTGATGGGTGCCAACATGCAACGTCAGGCAGTACCTTGCCTGCGTGCTGAAAAACCATTGGTTGGTACCGGTATTGAACGCTCTGTGGCTATTGACAGTGCTACAGCTATTGCGGCCAGTCGCGGCGGTGTTGTGGAATATGTGGATGCAAACCGTGTCGTAGTACGTGTTAATGATGACGAGGCTACTGCTGGTGAAGTGGGTGTGGATATTTACAATCTGGTGAAATTCACCCGTTCTAACCAGTCAACCAATATTAATCAGCGTCCTGCCGTACAGAAGGGTGATGTTATTCAGCGCGGTGATGTTATTGCGGATGGTGCTTCTACTGATTTAGGGGAGCTGGCACTGGGTCAAAATATGACTATCGCCTTCATGCCATGGAATGGTTATAACTATGAAGACTCAATTCTGATTTCAGAACGTGTCGTTGCCGGTGATCGTTATACTTCAATTCATATTGAGGAATTGAATGTGGTATCCCGTGATACCAAACTGGGTGCCGAGGAAATTACCCGTGATATTCCGAATTTGTCTGAGCGTATGCAAAATCGTCTGGATGAATCCGGTATCGTTTACATTGGTGCTGAAGTAGAAGCCGGTGATGTACTGGTAGGCAAGGTGACACCTAAAGGTGAAACTCAGCTTACACCAGAAGAAAAACTGTTGCGTGCTATTTTTGGTGAAAAAGCCAGTGATGTAAAAGATACTTCACTGCGTATGCCTACCGGCATGAGTGGTACTGTTATTGATGTTCAGGTATTTACCCGTGAAGGTATTGAACGCGATAAACGTGCTAAAGCGATTATCGATGCAGAACTGAAACGCTATCGTCAGAATCTGACTGATCAGTTGCGCATTTTCAATGATGATGCTTTTGACCGTACTGAACGCCTGATACTGGGACAAAAAGTCAATGGCGGACCATTGAAGCTGGCTAAAGGCGCAGAAGTTACTAAAGAATATCTGGCTTCATTGCCAAGCCGTCATGACTGGTTTGATATTCGTCTGAGTGATGAAAGTATTGCGAAGCAGGTGGAACTGATTAAGGAAAGTTTGCAGGCCAAGCATGAAGAATCAGATGCTCTGTATGAAATCAAGAAGAAAAAACTGACACAGGGCGATGAATTACAGCCGGGTGTACAGAAAATGGTTAAGGTGTTTATTGCTATTAAACGTCGCCTGAAAGCCGGTGACAAAATGGCCGGCCGCCATGGTAATAAAGGCGTGGTATCCCGCATTCTGCCGGTTGAAGACATGCCTTACATGGCCGATGGACGTGCTGTGGATATCGTACTGAATCCGCTCGGTGTACCAAGCCGTATGAATATTGGTCAGATTCTGGAGGTACATCTGGGCTGGGCTGCCAAAGGTATTGGTGAGCGTATTGATCGTATGCTGACAGAAAAACGTGCTGCTGATGATATTCGTGCTTTCCTTGAGAAAGTGTACAACAGCAGTGGTAAGAAAGAGGATTTATCGCAATTTAATGACGATGAAATCATCAATCTGGCTCAGCATTTGCGTAAAGGTATGACTGTAGCTACACCAGTATTTGATGGTGCGGAAGAATCCGAAATCAAAAATATGCTGGCACTGGCTTATCCAGAGGATGATCCGGAAATTCAGAAACTGGGCTTTAATGATACCCGTACGCAGATGACACTGTATGATGGTCATACCGGAGAAGCCTTTGACCGTAAGGTGACTGTAGGGGTAATGCATTATCTGAAATTGCACCATCTGGTTGATGAAAAAATGCATGCCCGTTCTACTGGTCCGTACAGTCTGGTCACTCAGCAGCCGCTGGGTGGTAAAGCTCAGTTCGGTGGTCAGCGTTTTGGTGAAATGGAGGTTTGGGCACTGGAAGCTTATGGTGCTGCCTATACTCTGCAGGAAATGTTGACTGTGAAATCAGATGACGTCACTGGTCGTACCAAAATGTATGAAAACATTGTTAAAGGCGAGTACAAGATTGACGCCGGCATGCCGGAATCATTCAATGTGTTACTGAAAGAGATTCGCTCTTTAGGCCTGGATATGGATTTGGAACGTTACTAACCGACACCGGTCGTATACAGTGTGTGAGGCATACTGTATACGGCATCGTCAGGAGCAAATATGAAAGCTTTATCAGACTTATTTAATCCGCTGCAAAATGCCAGTGCCGAAGAAGAATTTGACGCAATTAAAATCGGCATTGCTTCGCCGGATACCATTCGTTCTTGGTCGTACGGTGAAGTAAAAAAACCGGAAACGATTAATTACCGTACTTTTAAACCGGAACGTGACGGCTTGTTTTGTGCCAAGATTTTTGGCCCGATTAAAGATTATGAATGTTTGTGTGGTAAATACAAACGCCTAAAATTTCGCGGGGTAACCTGTGAAAAATGTGGTGTGGAAGTAACTTTGTCCAAAGTACGCCGCGAGCGCATGGGACATATCGAACTGGCTGCACCGGTTGCGCATATCTGGTTTTTGAAATCTTTGCCATCCCGTCTGGGTATGGTATTAGATATGACTTTGCGTGACATTGAACGTATTCTGTATTTTGAAGCTTATGTGGTAACTGATCCGGGGCTGACTTCATTGCAGCCGCGTCAGCTGCTTAGTGAAGAAGAATACATTACCAAATATGAAGAGTCTGGCGGCGATTTTGAAGCCAAAATGGGTGCTGAAGGCATTCGCGATTTACTGCGAGCCATGGATATTGCCCATGAGGTTACTGTATTGCGTCAGGAACTGGATTCAACCAGTTCAGATACAAAAATTAAGAAAATTGCTAAACGACTAAAAGTTCTGGAAGCATTCCAGCGTTCCGGTATGAAACTGGAATGGATGATTATGGATGTGTTGCCAGTACTGCCACCGGATTTGCGTCCGCTGGTACCGCTGGATGGCGGCCGTTTTGCTACTTCTGATTTGAATGACCTGTATCGTCGCGTCATTAATCGTAACAACCGTTTGAAACGCCTGCTTGAACTACGTGCGCCGGATATCATCGTACGCAATGAAAAACGTATGTTACAGGAAGCGGTAGACTCATTACTGGATAATGGTCGTCGTGGTAAAGCCATGACTGGTGCTAATAAACGTCCGCTGAAATCACTGGCAGATATGATTAAAGGTAAGGGCGGTCGTTTCCGTCAGAATCTGCTGGGTAAACGTGTCGATTATTCTGGTCGTTCTGTGATTACCGTTGGTCCGTACCTGCGTCTGCATCAGTGCGGTTTGCCGAAAAAAATGGCTTTGGAACTGTTCAAACCATTTATTTTCCATAAACTTGAACAGTTAGATCCAACCGTAACTACCATCAAAAAAGCCAAAAAAATGGTGGAACAGGAAGAGCCGATTGTATGGGATATTCTTGAAGATGTTATTCGTGAACATCCGATTCTGCTCAACCGTGCACCAACCTTGCACCGTTTGGGTATTCAGGCATTTGAGCCGATTCTGATTGAAGGTAAGGCAATTCAGCTGCATCCGCTGGTATGTACTGCATTTAACGCCGACTTTGACGGTGACCAGATGGCTGTGCACGTACCACTGAGTCTGGAAGCACAGATGGAAGCACGTACCTTGATGCTGGCTTCGAATAATGTATTGTCACCAGCCAATGGTGAACCAATTATCGTACCGTCACAGGATATCGTATTGGGTCTATATTATATGACTCGCGACAAAATTAATGGTAAGGGTGAAGGCAGCCTGTTTGCTGATGTAAAAGAAGTACACCGTGCTTACCAGACTCGTCAGGTAGAGCTGGGTACTAAAATTACTGTACGTTTGCGTGAATGGGTGAAAAATGGTCAGGACGAATTTGTACCGGTAGTTAACCGTTATGAAACTACAGTCGGTCGTGCTCTGCTGTCAGAAATTCTGCCAAAAGGTTTGTCTTTCGATCATATTAATAAAACGCTGAAGAAAAAAGAAATTTCTAAGCTGATTAATGCTTCATTCCGTCGCTGCGGATTGCGTGATACTGTCATTTTTGCTGACCATCTGATGTATACCGGTTATGCATTCTCAACTCGTGCCGGTATTTCAATCTGTGTTGACGATATGCTGGTGCCTGAAAGTAAACCACAGTTGCTGGCTGAGGCTAATGCTGAAGTTAAAGAAATTGAAGACCAGTATCGTCAGGGTCTGGTAACCAATGGCGAACGTTACAATAAAGTAGTCGATATCTGGGGCCGTACTGGTGACAAGATTGCCAAAGCGATGATGGATAATCTGTCTACTCAGAAAGTAGTTGACCGCGAAGGTAATCTGGTTGATCAGGAGTCATTTAACTCAATTTACATGATGGCTGACTCCGGTGCCCGTGGTTCTGCCGCTCAGATTAAGCAGTTGTCAGGTATGCGTGGTTTGATGGCGAAACCGGATGGTTCCATTATTGAAACACCGATTACTTCTAACTTCCGCGAAGGTCTAACAGTATTACAGTACTTTATATCTACTCACGGTGCCCGTAAAGGTCTGGCTGATACGGCATTGAAAACCGCTAACTCCGGTTATCTGACTCGTCGTCTTGTTGATGTGACACAAGACTTGGTGGTAGTAGAAGATGATTGTGGTACCAACGACGGTTTTGTGATGAAAGCAGTGGTACAGGGTGGTGATATCATTGAATCATTACGTGATCGCGTACTGGGACGTGTTACTGCTGAAGATGTAGTTGACCCGACCAGTGGTGAAACTTTAGTTGAAGCAGGTACGCTGCTGAACGAAGGTCTGGTTGATCTGATTGATAATTCTGGTGTCGATGAAGTTAAAGTACGTACTCCGATTACCTGTAAAACACGCCATGGATTGTGTGCCAAATGTTATGGCCGAGATCTGGCGCGCGGTAAACTGGTCAATGCCGGTGAATCTGTTGGTGTGATTGCTGCTCAATCTATTGGTGAGCCGGGTACTCAGCTGACTATGCGTACCTTCCACATTGGTGGTGCCGCTTCACGAGCTGCTGCTGCCAGCCAGGTAGAAGCTAAATCTGGTGGTACGGTTCGCTTCTCCAGCCAGATGCGTTATGTAGCCAATAACAAAGGTGAGTTGGTCGTTATTGGTCGTTCATCCGAAATTGTGATTCATGACGATATTGGTCGTGAACGTGAACGCCATAAAGTACCTTACGGTGCATTATTGCAGGTAAAAGATGGTGGTGTGGTGAAAGCCGGTCAGACACTGGCTACATGGGATCCGCACACCCGTCCGATGATTACCGAGTTTGCCGGTCGTGTCCGCTTTGAAAATATTGAAGAAGGCGTTACTGTAGCCAAACAGACCGATGATGTTACCGGTTTGTCTACTCTGGTAGTTATTGATGGTAAACGCCGTTCCTCTACTCAGTCTAAACTGTTGCGTCCGACAGTAAAACTGCTGGATGACAAAGGCGAAGAAATTCGCATGGCAGGAAGCGAAACTGCTGTTTCCATGGCCTTCCCGGTTGGTGCGGTGATTACTGTACGAGAAGGACAGGAAGTGGGTAAAGGTGATGTACTAGCCCGTATTCCTCAGGCTTCATCCAAAACCCGCGATATTACCGGTGGTCTGCCGCGTGTAGCTGAATTGTTCGAAGCACGTACTCCGAAAGATGTGGGTATGCTGGCTGAGGTAACCGGTACTGTTTCTTTCGGTAAGGAAACCAAGGGTAAACAGCGTCTGATTATTACTGATGCAGACGGTGTTGCTTATGAAACCCTGATTTCCAAAGAAAAACAGGTACTTGTACATGATGGTCAGGTGGTGAATCGCGGTGAAGTGATTGTAGATGGTGCAGTCGATCCGCATGATATTCTGCGCTTGCAGGGTATTGAGGCGCTGGCTCGTTATATCGTGCAGGAAGTACAGGAAGTGTATCGTCTGCAAGGTGTGAAGATTTCCGATAAACATATCGAAGTGATCATTCGCCAGATGCTGCGCCGGGTAAATATTGCCGATGCCGGTGACAGTCACTTCATTACTGGTGAGCAAGTTGAACGCGGTGATGTAATGATTGCCAATGAGAAATTGCTGGCGGAAGGTAAAGAACCGGTACGCTTTGACAATGTATTGCTAGGTATTACAAAAGCATCATTGTCTACCGATTCGTTTATTTCTGCTGCATCCTTCCAGGAAACTACCCGTGTGCTGACTGAAGCGGCTATCATGGGTAAACGTGACGATTTGCGCGGCCTGAAAGAAAACGTAATTGTTGGTCGTCTGATTCCGGCGGGTACTGGACTGACTTACCATCGCAGTCGCCGCCAGAAATGGCAGGAACAGTTGGCTGCTGAGGCTGCAGAGAAAAGCGAATAAGCTTTAATATCTGTTGTAAACAAAACCGCTGAAAGCCATTCAGCGGTTTTGTTTTGCACATGGTTTTATATAGTTGTTTTTTCAATAGATATAAAGCGTTTAAAGTTTGATTATCTTGACCGTAATAAAGCAGGAATGTTAAAATACCTGTTTTGCCGGCATGGTGCCGGCATATATTGACTCAACAGGATAAAGAGAAAATATGCCTACTATCAACCAATTGGTACGTAAAGGACGTCAGGCTCCGGTTTACGTCAACAAAGTACCTGCTTTAGAGGCTTGTCCTCAAAAACGTGGCGTATGCACCCGTGTATACACCACTACTCCGAAAAAACCTAACTCAGCGCTGCGTAAAGTATGCAAAGTGCGTCTGACCAACGGTTATGAAGTGATTTCATATATCGGCGGTGAAGGCCATAACCTGCAGGAACACAGCGTGGTACTGATCCGCGGCGGTCGTGTAAAAGACTTGCCGGGTGTGCGTTACCATACTGTACGCGGTTCTCTGGACACCGCAGGTGTTAAAGACCGTAAGCAGTCCCGTTCTAAATACGGTGCTAAACGTCCTAAATAATCGGACGCATCGGCAGATCATCTGTCGAGTAAGTGAATATTTACATAAATATTCGCGGGCTATGCCCAGCTGAATAGTTTAAGGAAATTGAAATGCCAAGACGTAGAGAAGTCCCAAAACGTGACATATTGCCAGATCCGAAATTCGGCAGTATCGAATTATCCAAATTCATGAATGTGCTGATGATTGACGGTAAAAAATCTGTAGCAGAACGCATTGTATACGGTGCTCTGGAACAGATTGAAAAGAAAACCGGCAAAGAAGCCATCGAAGTGTTTAACGAAGCTATTGCCAATGCCAAACCGGTATTAGAAGTAAAAAGCCGTCGTGTTGGTGGTGCTAACTATCAAGTTCCTGTTGAGGTTCGTCCTGCTCGCCGTCTGGCTCTGGCCATGCGCTGGGTACGCGACGCGGCTCGTAAACGCGGTGAAAAATCCATGGATTTGCGTCTGGCTGGTGAATTAATTGATGCGGCCGAAGGTCGCGGCGGTGCATTGAAAAAACGTGAGGAAGTACATCGCATGGCTGAAGCCAACAAAGCCTTCTCTCACTTCCGCTTCTAATGCAGAAAGGCAATTATCGTGGCTCGTAAAACCCCTATTGAGCAATACCGCAATATCGGTATTTCTGCACATATTGATGCTGGTAAAACCACCACTTCAGAACGTATTCTGTTTTACACCGGTATGACTCACAAACTGGGTGAAGTACATGATGGTGCAGCCACCACCGACTGGATGGAGCAGGAACAGGAACGTGGTATTACCATTACCTCTGCTGCTGTTACCACCTTCTGGAAAGGTATGGCAGGTCAGTTTAAAGAACACCGTTTAAATATTATTGATACCCCGGGACACGTAGACTTTACCGTTGAAGTAGAGCGTTCTATGCGTGTACTGGACGGTGCGGTAATGGTTTACTGTGCTGTGGGTGGTGTACAGCCTCAGTCTGAAACTGTATGGCGTCAGGCCAATAAATACAAAGTGCCTCGCCTGGCTTTTGTAAATAAAATGGACCGTCAGGGTGCCAACTTCTTCCGTGTGGTTGAACAGATGCAGACCCGTCTGCGTGCCAATCCGGTACCGGTTGTCATTCCGGTAGGAGCTGAAGACGGTTTCGAAGGCGTGGTAGATTTGCTGAAGATGCAGGCTATCGTATGGGATGATGCAACTCAGGGTTTGAAATTTGAGTATGCTGATATTCCTGCTGACCTGAAAGACGTTGCCGAAGAATGGCGCGAAAAAATGGTTGAAGCTGCAGCAGAAGTCAACGAAGAACTGATGGAAAAATACCTTGGTGGTGAAGAGCTGAGCGAGGATGAAATCGTTGCTGCCCTGCGTGCACGTACACTGGCCGGTGAAATTCAGCCGGTACTGTGCGGTTCAGCATTCAAGAACAAAGGTGTACAGCGTCTGCTGGATGCTGTGGTTGAGTATCTGCCAAGCCCGACAGACATTCCGCCAGTAGCCGGTGAAAAAACGGATGGTGAAAAAGACAGCCGTAAAGCTAGCGACGATGAGAAATTCTCTGCGTTGGCATTTAAACTGATGAACGATAAATACGTTGGTCAGCTGACTTTCATCCGCGTGTATTCTGGCGTGGTGAAATCTGGCGATACTGTAGTGAACTCTGTTAAAGGCACTAAAGAACGTATTGGTCGTCTGGTACAGATGAAAGCCAATGATCGTGATGAAATCGAAGAAGTACGTGCTGGTGACATTGCAGCTGTAATTGGTCTGAAAGATGTAACTACTGGTGAAACGCTGTGTGATACTGACGCTCCGATTATTCTGGAACGTATGGAATTCCCGGAACCGGTTATCCACGTAGCAGTTGAACCAAAAACTAAAGCTGACCAGGAAAAAATGGGTCTGGCTCTGAACCGTCTGGCTAAAGAAGACCCGTCTTTCCGTGTGAAAACAGATGAAGAATCTGGTCAGACTATTATTTCCGGTATGGGTGAATTGCATCTGGAAATTATTGTAGACCGTATGAAACGTGAATTTGGTGTAGAAGCCAACGTGGGTGCACCACAGGTAGCTTATCGTGAAACCATCCGTAAATCAGTGGAATCCGAAGCCAAATACGTGAAACAGTCTGGTGGTAAAGGTCAGTATGGTCATGTAGTGATCACTATGGAACCTCTGGAACCGGGTGGTGTAAACTACGAATTCATCGACGAAATTAAAGGTGGTGTGATTCCACGTGAATTTATTCCGTCTGTGGATAAAGGTATTCGTGATACCATGACCAATGGTATTCTGGCTGGTTATCCGGTTGTGGATATCCGTGTGCGCCTGACTTTCGGTTCATACCATGATGTGGACTCTTCGCAAATCGCGTTTGAATTAGCCGGTTCTATGGCATTCAAAGACGGTATGCGCAAAGCTTCTCCGGCATTGCTGGAACCTATCATGGCGGTTGAAGTAGAAACACCGGAAGACTACATGGGTGATGTAATGGGCGACTTGAATCGTCGTCGTGGCATCGTGCTGGGTATGGATGATGATGGTATTGGCGGCAAGAAAGTTCGTGCCGAAGTACCACTGGCAGAAATGTTCGGTTATTCAACCGACCTGCGCTCTGCTACTCAGGGGCGTGCTACTTACTCCATGGAGTTCAAGAAATACGCTGAAGCACCAAATAATGTAGCCGAGCAGGTAATTGCTGCACGTAAAGGCTAACTTATTTACCGATAACCTGAAAGTACCTGTACTTTCAGGTTATCATCGTTCTTTAATGATCTTTATTCAAGGAAACTTAGCTCATGGCTAAAGAAAAATTCGAGCGGAGCAAACCGCACGTAAACGTTGGCACCATTGGTCACGTTGACCATGGTAAAACCACTTTG
>NZ_JACFQM010000015.1:0-15338 GCF_016101465.1 Snodgrassella sp. M0110
GCTCATACAGAGATACAACAGAATCTGAGTTATCCTGGCAGTATTCAGATAGAGAAACCGGACTGCACTACAATACTTTCAGGTACTACGATCCGGATACAGGTCGCTTTACTCAGATTAATCCGATAGGATTACTTAGCAGTTTAAACTTATATCAGTTTACGCCGAACCAGTTAAGTTGAATTGATCCGCTAGGAAAATTTCTTACCGTTTGATTTTACGGGAAGTCCTGATTTATTCCTTGCTATGGAAGTTCAAAAACTATTGCTATATCTCATTCTAAAGGATGGTTAGCTGGCTGTATTCTAAAAGCGTTAAAAACAGGGTGTTCATAATGGATAATTCGTGCAGAAATTGCGAAAAAAATATTGTTCTTTCAGATATTAAATCTGTGGAGAAGGTTTTATCATATTGTTTTCCTGAGGAATTTATATTACATTATCTATCCTTTAATGGTGGGGTACCGTCCAGAGCTTGGTGGGAAAGCAATGATGGTTTTGAACCATTAGAAATTGCTTTTTTGAAACCATTTAAATATAACAAATTAACTAATGATGCCCCGAAATCTTTAATTGATGGCTGTTATCATGAGATGATCACAAAGAACGTAATTCCGATAAATATCATACCTTTTGGAAATGATTGGGGTGGTAATTATTTTTGTTTAAATAAGAATGATGGTAGTGTGATCTTTTATGCGACAGATTCATTTGATCCAAATCTTTCTATGGATAAAAATCATGTGTTAGTACAGAAAAAACTAGCTTCTTCTTTCAAAGAGTTTATGGACAAATTAGTTACCGAAGAGGATTTGGATTAGCTATTTAATTAATTTTAAGAACTGGGCAAGAAAATGAATCTTCCCGTTTTTTTTATTATTTAACTCTTATTCAGTATACTAAGTATACTAAGCATGCCGTTTTTGATCCTCTTAACCACCTGTTTAAATTGATCAAGTTGTTCCCTGAACTCCTGAAATTCGTTACAGTCCGTGCAGACAAACGGCAGAGTCTGTATCTGTATACCGGTGAAGGCAGCTATGAACCGCTGGCGCGGATAGATAGAAACAGCAATCAGAAACAGCACATTTACTATTTCCATACTGATGTAAACTGTATACAGGAAGAACTGACGGATGAAGACGGTGAAATCTTTCGGGGATGCTCATACCAGCTGTGGGGCAAACCGATACAGGAGATTGCCCATAGAGACATACAACAGAATCTGCAGTATCAGGACAATATTTAGACAGAGAAACCGGACTGCATTACAATATTTTCAGGTACTAAGACCCAGATGCAGGTACAGGCTGCTTTACCTAGGCTGATCCGATTGGGTTAGCCGGCTGATACAATTTTTATCAGTATGCACCAAGTCTATTAAATTGGATCGATCCGTCAGGATTATGCAAGACAGACAATAATAACATTTTATATCATTATACGAATAATAAAGGTCTTGAAGGAATATTATCCTCTAAACAATTGAATCCCTCTTTAAAGGCTAATAATCCGAAAGATGCTCGTTATGGTAATTGGCAGTATTTATCAGATATACTACCGAGTACTAAAACAAACAATGGGTTGTCGAAGAAATTTTTAAATGTTCCATTTCAAGGTAAGAAGTTCGAAAATTATATTGCTATCGATGTTACTGGATTAAATGTAATTAAGGGAAGGGATGGCGTTTATGTAATTTTAAATGAAGTGCCATTAGATATATCGGTCGTATAGTCGATTATGGCAGGAACCAGCTATGACATATATTAAAGTCCATTGGATTCATAAAAATCAAGATGAGCCGATTGAATTATATAGCGAGTTAGATGAAGATCGTTATGAGGTGAGGAAAGTAGAGATTTTTATAAATAATATAGTAGGTTATGCAACAAACAATTATTCATATGGAGAAACGCTTTTAGGTGAATGCCCGATACCATCTTTGGAGAGTATTAATTCAAACCCAGAATTTAAAGCGAAGAATATAACAAAAGAAGAGTTTTTTGCTATATGGGATAAATATGTTCCATTTCAAAAATGAAGCAAGGGGATTACTCCCTTATTTTTGATTATTTGAACGTATTAAGGAAAAATGAAGAAAGCAATCAAAACCTGATCCGCTTTAATCAGCTGCTCAGCTTCCGTGGACTGAAATACAGCTACGACGAACACGGACGTACCCGCAGCAAACAGACCGCCAGTGGTACCCAGTATTACCATTACGATGCCGAACACCGCTTGACCGAAGTGCGTATTGAACAGCTACCATACTGAATGCTACGGCTACGGCTACGGCTACGGCTACGGCTACGGCTACGGCTACGGCTACGGCTACGGCTACGGCTACGGCTACGATGCCCTCGGCCGGCAGATTGAAAAACACCGGCTGGACCGGGAAGGCAAGCCGTGCAACCGCACCACCTTCCTGTGAGACGGGCTGCAAATGATTCAGGAAAGCAGTGCAGACAAACGGCAGAGCCTGTATCTGTATACCGACCTGAATGGCATGCCGGAGGAGCTGACGGATGAAGCCGGTGAAATCGTCTGGGAATGCTCATACTAGCTGTGAGGCAAACCAGTACAGGAGATTGCCCATAAAGAGATACAGCAGAATGAGGTATCAGGGCCAGTATTTAGACAGAGAAACCGGGCTGCATTACATATTTTCAGCCGGATAAAGGTCGCTTTACGCAGCTAGACCCGATTGGATTGGCCGGTAGTTTTAATTTTTATCAGTATGCACCAAATGTGCTGATGTGGATTGATCCGCTTGGTCTTCTTTCTAAATGTCAATTCAGTGGAGATCGAGGTAGAAGGAAAGCGAAGTATGACATTGAACGTAATGGATATGAAATTGTTGCGGAGGAATTAACAATGATTGTTAATAAAAGTAGAATAAGAGCGGATTTTGTAGCTAGGGATAAATATGGAAAATATCATGTCTTTGAAGCTAAACATGGAAATAGTGGCTTAGCTAAAAATCAAAGTAAAGCTGGTGTATATGATATGAATAGCCCATCGAATACTGCCAGTGGTATCGGCGGAGGAACAATTATTCCATCAAAGGGAACTAAAGGTGAATTTAAAGTTGCTACTGGAAATAAAAAGAAAATAAAAGTTGTAGGCCCACGAGGTACAGTGCGTGATGCAACTTTCCATGTATTAAGTTATTAAGGGGTAAAAAATGTCGGTGACAGCTGAGTTAAGAAAGTTGTTTGAAATTGAGTTGTATAATTATTTAAAGACAAACCTTGTATGTGCTTCAAATATGAAGTATTTAAAAAAGGAAATATCCATAAAAAAAACAAAAGATAATGAAGCAAGTGGTTACATATGTTTCGATTTCTTGAATAATGCCCGAGGCTACTGCCTCTGCACGAGTGTTGATTCTCCAGAATTAATTGATTTTTTTAATAAAATAAATCCACCATATAGATCAAACAAACCTGAAGGCGTCGTTTATGCAATGAATACTTCAATGGAGGGTAGTTTTAAATCATTCGCTCCGAATTTCGGTGGTACTGTAGATTTACCCAGAAATGAAGAAGAAAGAAAAAAGACTTGTGAATGGATTTATACTAAGGTGAGAGATATTTATTTGCCAAGAGCTATGAATCTTATTGAGTTAAAGCCTGAAGCTGTAAAAGATATCATATTATTTCCAAACTATTATGCTTATCCTTTTTTGGTAATTTTATACATAATCAAAAAACATAATATGTCTTTATCAGATAAAGACATGGAATCAGTGTTTAGCAAAAGAAAAAGAATTATAGGCAACAAATCGTTTGATAAACAGCTCTTGGATAGATATCTGTCAGAATAAAGCCAAGAAAGAAATCAACCTTTACTGATGTTATATTATTCAATATGCGTTCAAAATAAATACTGAAGATGAAAATGTATGCTTATCGATGATGCTTTACGTAAATTTGTAGAAATATTTCAAAATAGTAATTCAAGTTTGGGGATAATGAAGTATTCTAATACGAAATTAAAAGCTGATAAAATTGACCTTCCATTAACTGGTGAGATTCTATATTTTTATGACCATATGATACTTGAAGATGGACCAATTTTTGGAGGCGATTTATCCATTGATGTTATCGAAAAAAATCAATTGAAAAATATTCTTGATGGCTGGGATGTTAATTCAGAATGGAAAGATAGCTATATCATATTTGCTGACCGTGCTGGTGATGTATTGTTGTGTGATTCATCTGACATTAAATCTCCTGTTTATGGTAGTGTACAGATGAAGATGTATAAATTAACAGACTCATTAAGTGATTTTTTGAATATTTATTCAAAACTTATTGAGGTGGAAGAGATTGAATTTTGCGGTGATGTAGCTGATGATGATTTTAATCACAAACCTGAATATTTATTAAGAATTGAAGAGGAATTAAACAAAAATCTTTCTTCTAAATTGTTTGTAGATAATTTTATGTATTTTTTCTTTGGATAATCGACTATATAAAAACGTATAGTTTCTCCAATATCCATTATAGCTTTTTGATTTACTGTAGAGGTGGGTACCCAGCCCGCCTTATTTTCTGTATTTGAAATTTATATACAGCGTATTTAATCTT
Source organism: Snodgrassella sp. M0110 (assembly GCF_016101465.1). Classification (NCBI taxonomy): domain Bacteria; kingdom Pseudomonadati; phylum Pseudomonadota; class Betaproteobacteria; order Neisseriales; family Neisseriaceae; genus Snodgrassella; species Snodgrassella sp. M0110. The sequence goes on from NZ_JACFQM010000015.1 coordinate 4,592, forward strand.
TTAAATTTTATTTTGCTGTTACCTGTAATTGTGATTAATTATCATGATAAAAACATATCTATATATCCAGCAAGAGATATGACTTTTGGTGAATACAAAAAATTAATTAATCAAATTCAATGGAATTAATTTATAAATATTATGAAAGTTATTGTTAATGAAAAGGAAGCATTTGAGAAATTAAAAAAAATTTTGGTTTCTTGGAATGATGCTGATAGTGAAAAATCTATGAATTCGATGGATTATTTTATAGAACAATTAATATATTCTAAATGGAATAGAAATAGGATTTATAATTTTATATTTATATATGTAAGAAATAATTTATCTGATTTGGACTATGATTTCATACCCGAAAAAGCTCTTGATTATTTGAGTGATATAGAAACATCAATCATTGGATATTGTTGCCCTGCTTGTTTCTTAAAGATTCCTGATGAACCTTTAGATGAAAATGAATTAATAGCGTATGTTAGGGGAAACAAATGGAAAAATTGATAATAAAATAAATTATATTAAACTATATGCTCATACCAGCTGTAGGGTAAACCGGTACAGGAGATTGCCCATAGAGAGATACAACAGTAAGGTATCAGGGACAGTATTTAGACAGAGAAACCGGAATGCACTACAATACTTTCAGGTACTATGATCCAGATACAGGTCGCTTTACCCAGCCGGATCCGTAAGGTATATCAATTGGTGTAAAATATAGTGTAGGTTTTAAAAGAGGCAGAATAGGGCAATTTTATTCAAATGTATCCTGAAATTATTATAAATACTTATATCAAAATGGGTGACGATTTCATTAATGTTTTTGATTTTAATGGTCATATAGATAATCCTGATAATATTGATGGTGCTATAGAATTATCAATTTACGGAAAAAAACTTATTGATAAGTCAATGTGGGATTATATTGATGCTCTCTGGTGTTATTTATCAACGGGATTATCAGTAGTTTCTAATGGAGAAGAATTTAAAACGAATTTTCCTGATCAGCCTATAGAAGTCAAATTTAAACCTATTCATAATAATCATAATATATTAGTTAGTGTGACGTGTTCTTCATCAGAAGCAAAAATTATCGTTGATAAAAAAGCTTTCTTATCAGCAATGTCGAATCATGCCAAAAAATTTTTTGAACATTTAGAAATCATTGCGCCAAAGTCAATGTCTACCTGTAGTTATGCACTAACATATTTAAATAAAATAGATTTAAATAGAAGAGATTAGGAACAGTTATTTTGAATCAGATTATTATAATGCTTGTATTCGAAAAGTTCTTATTCGTTTTTCATGTTTCAAAATAGCTGATTATAATTCTGGATATTTAATAAATGGTTGATTAGTTGCATCTTATAATTTAATAAAAAACCAAAACTGTTAAGTTTGTAAAAGTCATATGGAAAATAATTAAAAATCGCCAAAAAATTTTTCTAATTATTCGAGGAACGAACCGAATGACAGATAAACCAGAGATTCGGTTTTTGCACGGTCTGGCGCAACCAAGAAATTTAATATTGACTGGTAAATAACACCTCAGACAGCACCACCGCCTACCAGTATGACAAAGCCGATAACCTGCTCAAAGTCGGCTTTTTGGATTGTCTTTGGGGTTGAATTTGCAGGCTTTATTCATACCGTTTTTACTAAAATAACAAAAGCAGGTGATACATATCTATTAGATTATTATCCCGGTGGTAATAAAGAGAAAAATCAGACTAGTACGCATGGTAATATATACATGGTAATAATTACTGGAAAATTTACAAAAAAAACAAAGGTAAAAAACTTTAGGCAGAATTGGCCATGAAGGATTTGAAAAATACGATAGAATTAATGACGCACCTGTCTATATTGATGGAATACTAGTAAAAGGAGGATAAGACATGATAGATTTCGATGCGGATATTATAAGCTATAAGTCTGTTGGTAATATTGAAATTGGACGTAATGTAGAATTTTATATCGATGAATTATATAAAAATTTCGATGTTAAAGTAACCCAGTATTGAGTACCAAACTATCCAGAAGAAGATATAATAAGGTATGCATATTCTTTGAATAATGATACGGTAAAATTTACTACTAATATTGATGGTTTAATCGAAGCCGTAGCGTGTAATGAAGATTATAAAGGAAAATATAAAAATAAATTATATGCAGGCATTACAATGGGAAAATTGATTAATTTAACCGATAAACAGTGGATAAGGTTTGGTGCACTTATTATAGATCAAGATTTTGGTATGTCTATTACACTCCCATCACCATCTGATGAAATAGCGGATAATTTAAAAGATATTCGGCTGAATTTACTCCTAAATGAGATCTATGTTGGTAATTTTGATTATTGGTTGCCAACACGTAAATCAAATAAATGATTTATAGCTAAATTAAGTCGGTTATCGGACTCCAATAAGCTATATCTTCAAAATTTACTAATAGTCTATTCTATATCACACAATGAACCGAGATTAAGGACATGGTGGTGGTCCAATTTATTATTGGGATCGCAAAATCAATGATTTACATTTTGATATGATGGTTAGATACGGGTATTTGGATCAAAATACATATTTAACAATAGTAGCAGACTCATTTGGTCAATTTTTATCCATGATTATTAGAACAAAAAATAAAGCTAATTATGATCAGAATGAAAATGAATTTAATCTTCCAGATATTACTTTTCCGGCAGAGGCATTAGAGCTTTGGGAAGAAAATCCTAAAAGGATTTTTAATGAGTCAGAACTATTTATACCGATATATATATATATATAGAAAAATTAGAAGCTTCTGAAAGAGGACGTAAAATATTAGCAAAATTCAAAACATTAGTACCTACTGAAAGGGATCGTGAAAAATTAGCAAGCTTAAAAAAAGCAGGACTTTTGCCAGACGGCATTTTTGAATGAAAAGTTAAATTGTAATTACAGTAAGAAGCATAAGAAATGCTGCTGGTAACATCGAAAACACAGAGTACACGATGCGCTCGGCCGGCAGATTGAAAAACACCGGCTGGACCGGGACGGTAAGCCATGCAACCGCACCACCTTCCTGTGGGACGGGCTGCAGATGATTCAGGAAAGTAGCGCAGACAAACGGCAGAGCCTGTATCTGTATACCGATGAAGGCAGCTATGAACCGCTGGCGCGAATAGACAGAAACGGTAATCAAGAACAACACATCTACTACTTCCATACCGGCCTAAACGGCATGCCGGAGGAGCTGACGGATGAAGCCAGTGAAATCGTCTGGGAATGCTCATACCAGCTGTGGTGCAAACCGATACAGGAGATTGCTCATACAGATATACAGCAGAACCTGCGGTATCAGGGGCAGTATTTGGACAGAGAAACTGGACTGCACTACAATACTTTCAGGTATTCTGATCCAGATACAGGTCGCTTTACCCTGCCGGATCCGATCGGATTAGCCGATGGGCTTAATCTATATCAGTATGTGCCTAATCTGTTGGGGTGGATTGATTCACTGGGATACGGATAATGGATGGTTTAGAGAGCATAATGAATACTGGAGTTATTGAACCAAACTCAAAAGGTAAGGTTTATGTTACGGATATATTAGTGACTCCTCAGGATGCAATGAGAGATATTTTCATTAATGATCCATTACATATAGGGCGTGGCGACTATGCAATTATATTCAAAGCTGATGCTTTGTAAATGAGCAATATTAGTATTAAACAGAACTCTGATTTGGAATATATTCATTCAGGTCGATTGAAGCTACGTGAGGTAATTCATGCAGGTAAAAATCCTTATGGTATTTTTTCCCATTTACCTTATGAGCAACGAGTGAAGATGACTCACGAGCAAATAAAATCTAGAAAGGATAATTGTGTCTGAAAATCAAGAAAAATCATTGGCTTTAAATCAAGGTGAGGTAAACGCCTTAAAAAAAGCAATTATGTATTTAAAATTTTCCTGTGAGGAAACAGAGTCTGTAATGTATGCAGGTAGTCCTCTCATAAACTCTGTTTTTTCTAAATTATTAGTGATTGATGATTTAGGGGATTACGCTATTGATTTTTTTAAAAAAAGGCATCTTGAGAACGAGAGATTCGTTTTAGCTAAATTAGATAAATTAGAGCTAGAAAATGGTCGGAAATTTGAAAGTGAAGTGAAGGAAAATTCTTTTAACGGATGCCTTTATCCATTCTCAAGAAAATAATCCTCGTATTATGAATAAATAGCCAGTTAGAAAATTAATTCTTACCGGCTCGCCTTTTAATCCATAACGTTCAAATCATCAGCGACATCAAGCGCGACCTGCTGCATCGGGAAACACTGCGCAGCCAGGGCAGAATGCACACCAGTTTTTAATACGACCGCACCAGCCGTCTGACCGAAAAACAGATCAAACGTCATTAAAGTTGAGGTTATTAATGCAAAATTCTAAAAATCAAATGGTTGACTTATTGATTTCACATCATCAGATTTTAGTTCGATCTAGAGCTTACTCTGAAAAATTATCTCAGTGGGGCAAAGAGAATATTGAACAAGGAGCTGTCATTCATGAAGATTATGTTATATTTGACCCTTTACCTGAAGAAGCTTTCGGGGCTAATGTTTTTTTAAAATTAACAAATAATTTTGTTATGGATGAAAATACACAACGATGTATTGTGACACCTTTTTATATTGATAATAGTAATAATGTTGAAGTAGCATCAGCTGCAGAAAAATTCAAAATAAACATAGAATTTGATACCTCTTTATATGATCTTTACTATGAAATTTGCGAAGATGATGAAGTTTTTTACAAATTTACCTTTGTTCCAGCAGAAAAACCTATAGTAGCCCGATACTTGATTGACGATCCTTGGGGAGGAGAAAAAAATAAAGCGCTTAAATTTGGTTTTTTGTAACTAATTAATTTATATAACTAATTCAATTTTTAATAGAAATGAAATTTAGTTTATATATGTGAAGTATTACATTGTTGATTAGTGAAATTAGAAAGTAAATAGAAATATATATAGTGTTTTATATCATGCAGATATTATCAAAAATCACTATAATTAAATCTAAATAAAAATCTATTTCCACTATGGTGCTGCCGATGGCCTGACCGAATAGACCGATCTAGGAAATCGTACCATCAACAAACTGTATTATGGTTCCGGCCATCTGCACCAGAATAACCTGGACGGTCAGATTATCAGCAACATCGAGCGCGATCTGCTGCACCGGGAAACCCTGCGCAGCCAGAGTAGAATGCACACCAGTTTTCAATACGACCGCACCAGCCGCCTGACCAGCAAACAGACCAAACGACCTGGAGCGGGCATCCTGCCGGATATCATACTGGACCGCAGCTACAGCTACGACAATCTGGACCGGCTGGCAGGCAAAAAACACAATCGTCAGGGACAGAGCGATTACCGCTACGATGTGACCGGACGCATCGAAAGCTGCTGCAACGAAGCGTACTGGGAAACCCTGCAATACGATGCTGCGGCCAACCTGCTGGACAGAAGATGCGGTGAAGAAGAAAGCAATCAGAACCTGATCCATTTTAATCAGCTGCTCAGTTCCCGAGGACTGAAAACAGCTACGACGAACACGGACGTACCCGCAGCAAACAAACCGCTAGCGGTACCCAGTATTACCATTACGATGCCGAACACCGCCTGACCGAAGTGCGTATCGAACAGCTAACCATACTGAACGCTACGGCTACGTCTACGATGCCCTTGGCTGGCGGATCGAAAAACATCGGCTAGACCGTGACGGCAAGCCATGCAACCGCACCACCTTCCTGTGGGACAGGATGCAGATGATTCAGGAAAGCAGTGCAGACAAACGGCAGAGCCTGTATCTGTATACCGATGAAGGCAGCTATGAACCGCTGGCGCGGATAGACAGAAACGGTAATCAAGAACAACACATCTACTACTTCCATACCGACCTGAACGGCTTGCCGGAGGAGCTGACGGATGAAGCCGGTGAAATCGTCTGGGAATGCTCATATCAGTTATGGGGTAAACCGATACAGGAGATTGTTCATAGAGAGATACAACAGAACCTGAGGTATCAGGGACAGTATTTAGACAGAGAAACTGGACTGCACTACAATACTTTCAGGTACTACGATCCGGATACAGGACGCTTTACCCAGCCTGACCCGATTGGATTAGCCGGCGGACTCAATCTGTATCAGTATGCACCGAATCCTATTACCTGGATTGATCCTTGGGGTTGGGCATGTAAACCAAACCATCAAACTGGGAAGAGTACTAAAAAATATGGACATGCCCGTAATCAACATGGTTCTCAACTTAAACCACAACAAATAATTGACAGAGCAAAGAATCCAAAAGACCCTAAACCTGTGGGGCATTTTAGTGATAACAGAATGATAGAGGAGGCGTTTGATATAGCACCTAAAACATCTGGAGTACATAAAGTGTTCCGGATGTTGCAGAAAGTTTTTTACCTAGGACCTTTCCAGCTATATAATGATGATTTCCGTCTATTATTATATTCCCATCAATTTTAATAGGTGGGGGTGTATAACCATTAATCAATTTATCTACATAACGTTGAATTGCAGGAAGTGAAACAGAAGCTTGTTTTGTCATCATCTTATCGTCTTTTAAAGATTTTTTAATAATATCTGGAGTTACATCTGCCCCTCTTTTTACTGTACATGCCAATCCCCATGGATCCACCCACATCAGTGCATCCGGTGCATATTGATAAAGATTAAATCCGCGGCTAATCCAATCAAGTCTGGCTGAGTAAAGCGGCCTGTATCCGGATCATAATACCTGAAAGTATTGTAGTGCAGTCCGGTTTCTCTATCTGAATACTGCCAGGATAACTCAGATTCTGTTGTATCTCTGTATGAGCAATCTCCTGTATCGGTTTGCCCCACAGCTGGTATGAGCATTCCCACACAATTTCACCGGTCTCATCCGTCAGTTCTTCCGGCATGCCGTTCAGGTCGGTATGGAAGTAGTGATGTGTTGTTCTTGATTACCGTTTCTGTCTATTCGCGCCAGCGGTTCATAGCTGTTGGTGTCAGTATACAGGAAACAAGTACGGTTATAGTGTTGGTCGTCTTTCTTGGTGGCTTTGTTTTGTTAAAGCCAACCATAGTATTGAATAAAACTAGTATAGATATCTGCAATATTCTCGTCAGTACTATTTTTATATTTATCTATCAATCTCATTCTTAATTCATTGTAATTTAAAAAACACAATAATCCTGTAAGTCTCATATATATGATGTCATCAGAATTAAGAAAGTCACCAAACAGAGATCCATACTTTAGAAAAAAATAGGTTTTGTTGTCATTTTTTCTTATTTCCACCATATTTCCAGAGTAGAGAATCAAACAACTTTTCGGATTTAATTGTTAGTATTTTGTATTGCATAAAATATTGCACGATCTGAGCCTCCGATTACCATAATCTTTGAGAATTTAATTTTTCCTTTTGTTAACTTTATTTTGCTAAAACCACTCGTCTTGAATAATATGTTTGTAGAGATCAATTATATCCTCATCAGTACTATCCTTACATTTTTCTATTAATCTGATTCTTAAATCACTATAATTTAGAAAAATCAGTATTCTTGCAACTCCTATATATACATAATAATCATCTGATTTCAGAAAGTCATCAAACATGGATGTTAGTTTTTTTCTGATAATATCATTACTGCTCAAAGCGTTATTAAATAAAACTTCTCTGGCATAAGGCAAGTTGTCTATATTACCATCTACGGCCATATCAATGATTATAGGTATTAATACTTCAAGTTCTGAATCACTAAAACGTTCATCTCTTATCCATTCCAATGCAAGTTGCTGTTGTGATAGATCATTTAAAGCCAATAAAATTTGCTCTAAATAATCATTTGTTTTTCTAAAGTTATGTTTGCTAACTACAAGTTCACGGTCAGCCTCTTTAACAGAGTTCCATTCTTTAGAATAAATAGGTTTTGTTGTCATTTTTTCTTAATTCTATTAAAAATCATATTTTTCAGTAAATTCAGTATAGATATTTACGATATTTTTATCTTTACTATCCTTACATTTTTCCATTAATCTTTTTCTTAACTCTTTATAATTTAAAAAAAACAACAATTCTGCAAGTCTTCTATATAGATATTGATCCTCAGTCTTAAGAAAATCATTAAACATAGGTGTTAGTTTTTCTCTAATAATGTAATCACGATTAAAACCGCCTCTTATTAAGCGATCTCTGGCAAGAATCAAATTATCAGTATTTCCATTTATAGCTATATTAATGATTGCTGGTGTTAATATTTTAAATTCCGATTCGTTTAAACTTTCATCCCTGATAAATCTCAATGCTGTTGCCTGTTCAGCTAAATCATCATTGTTAAGAGCGAATAAAATTTGTTCAAATAAATCATTTGTTTTTCTAAAATAAAACTGACTAACTCTAACTTTTGTGTGAGCCTCATTTACATTTATCCATTCTTTAGAATAAATAGGTTCTATTGTCATTTTTTCTTAATTCTATTAAAAATCATATTTTTCAGTAAATTCAGTATAGATATTTACTATATCCTTATTTTTACTATTCTTACATTTTTCCATTAACCTTTTTCTTAAATCTTTGTAATTTAAGAAAAACAGTAATTCTGCAAGTCTTTTATATATATATTGATCCGTTGATTCAAGTAAGTCATCAAACATAGATGTCAGTTTCTCTCTGATAATGTGATCATGATTAAAAGCGCTGCTGACTAAGCACTCTCTGGCAAAAATTGAATTATCAGTATTTTTATTTACAGCTATATTAATGAGTACCGGCGTTAATATCTCAAGTTCTAAATCTTTAAAGCTATCATCCCTGATAAATCTCAATGCTGTTATTTGTTTATTCGGATTATCATTATTAAGAGCGAATAAAATTTGCTTAAATAAATCATTTGTTTTTCTAAAATCAAATAGACTATGTGCAAGTTTTGAATCAGCCTTTTTTACAGAGATCCATTCTTTAGAATGAATAGGTTTTATTGTCATTTTTTCCTCACTATATTTCAAAAATTTAGAATAAAATAACTCTTGAAATTTAATTATTAGCATTTAGTTTTGCATAAAATTCAGCATGCTCTGAACCACCGTTCACATCACTATCATCCCTTCAACATAGTTATATAATCCTGAAAAATCAATTCAGCTCAGCGGATTCGACACATACCAATATAAATATATTTGCACTTTAGCTCAATCAGATCTGGCTGGATAAAACATTCTATATATGAATCATAGTATGTGAAAATATTCTAGTACAATTAAATTTCTCTGTCCAAATACCCCTGTATCTCAGATTTTATTGTATTTCTGTATGTATAACTTTTTAATCGGTTTTCACACAGTGACTACAGAATATGCAAAATTGAATCAGTAACCTTTACAGGTAAACCCTAGGTTAATAAGATTAATAATGTCCTGTTTAGTACTATACAGGAATTAAATAATAAAAATCATTGAAAATTTAATTTCTGCTTGGTAGCTTTGTTTTGCTAAAGCCAATCATAGTCTTGAATAAAACTAGTATAGACATTTACTATATTCTCATCAGTACTATTTTTACATTTGTCTATCAATCTCTTTCTTAAGTCATTGTAATTTAAAAAAATTAATAATTCTATAAGTCTCATATATATAAAGTCATCCTCAGACTTAAGAAAGTTATCAAACATGGATGTCATTTTTTTTCTGACAATATCATTACTGTTAAAAGCTTTATTGAATAAGACTTCTCTGGCCAAAGGAATATTACTTATATGACCATCTACAGCTATATTAATGATTATAGGTATTAATATTTCAAGTTCTAAATCACTAAAATACTCATCCCTTATCAAGTTTAATGCAATCTGTTGTTGAAATAGACCATCTTCATAAGGTAGTTCTTTGTCATAATTAAGAATTGACAAAATTTGCTCTAAAAAATCAATTGTTTTTCTAAAATTGTGTTTAATAACCACAAATTCATGGTCGGCCTCTTGTAAAGAGATCCATTCTTTAGAATAAATAGGTTTTGTTGTCATTTTGGTTTCTTTCCAGCATATGTCCAAGGTAAAGAATCAAATAACTCTTTAAATTCATCTATTGACATATCCCGTGTAGGATAAATGGTAGCATGACCTGGGCCATGTTTTGAGCCTGTAAATACATCAACACCATCACGTTTAATACCCAAGCCATCAGGCATTGGTGTTCCTTCAGGTATTACATGGTAAGGCCCACTTAAATATTTATTTTCCCCAAGTTTTGTGTCAATTATAACAGATGCCCCATCAGGAAATTTTTTGCCAGCTTGGGACTTTACCATTCCATTACTGTCAACATGAATATCTCTACCCACTCTTGGTCCTTTAGGTTTTGTTGTATTTCCGAAAGCACAGAATTTTTTATTTAATCCCCAAGGATCAATCCACATTAGCGGATTTGGCGCATACTGATACAGATTGTATCCGCCGGCTAATCCAATCGGATCCGGTTGGGTAAAGCGTCCTATATCCGGATCATAATACCTGAAAGTATTGTAGTGCAGCCCGGTTTCTCTGTCTAAATACTGTCCTTGATACCTCAGATTCTGTTGTATCTCTCTATGGGCAATCTCCTGTATCGGTTTGCCCCACAGCTGATATGAGCATTCCCAGACGATTTCACCGGCTTCATCCGTCAGCTCCTCCGGCATGCCGTTCAGGTCGGTATGGAAGTAGT
>NZ_JACFQM010000016.1:0-10916 GCF_016101465.1 Snodgrassella sp. M0110
CTCATACAGAGATACAACAGAACCTGAGGTATCAGGGACAGTATTTAGACAGAGAAACCGGACTGCACTACAATACTTTCAGGTACTATGATTCGGATACAGGCCGCCTTACCCAGCCGGATCCGATTGGATTGCTGGGTGGTATTAATCTGTATCAGTATGCGCCCAATGCGTTTATGTGGATTGATCCGTGGGGCTTACAAAACTGGAATTATAAAAATATGCCCAATTTTCCCGGTTTTCAAAAGCACCATATTCTTCCGCAGGCATTGAAAAATCATCCATTGATTGAAAAAGCTGGTGGCTATGAAATTCATGCATCCTTTAATATAATGTATCTGCCGATTTCGGAAGATTACCATTCTACCCGAACGATTCACAAGGGTTATCATCCTAATTATAATAATGAGTTTAGACAAGAAATGGATAAAATATTAGCAAGAGGAGAGAATAATAACTGGACTCAGGATCAATACAAAATAGAATTACGTAATCTAGTTAATATAAAAAGAGCTGGTTTGCGTAACGGATCTGAGATTTTAAACAACAGGTCAATCCGAAAGAATGGATTCATAGGATGTTGAGATGATATATAAACTAAGGTGTGGTGATGTTTATCCGGATAGCTACTGGTTTCATTTTAAAAGTGAGGAAATTTCAAGAGTTGATTTAATTGAATGCCAGGAAATTTATTTAAAAAAACCTTTGATTTTTACCTTGAATAAAAAAATAAGTAAAAAAAGATTACTGTCTTATGATTATTATTTAAGTGACGGTCCTGGCTTTATTTCACCGCGACTGGTCGCCTTGCTGGAAAATAATGAAGGATTCTTAAAAGAGGTGCAATTACTTGATGCAACAGTGATTATCAATGGTCAGAACCATTATGGGTTTAAAGTTTTTAATCCATTGCATTTTTTATCTTGTATAGATATAGATAAGTCTGAAAGCCAGTGTTTATTGGCTGGCACACCAAATGAAATAAGAATATTCAATAACATTGTTTTCAGGCAGGATATAACTGAAGATTTTTGGATGGCAAGGTGCTTAGAAGATGAAGTTTGTATAGTTATTTCAGATAAATTAAGACAGCTTTTTATTGATAATCATATCAAAGGTTTGAATTTAGAAGATTAATGATAATTTCCTGAAATTAAGGAATATTTTTCAATTACAGATAGCTATGCAAGCACTTGCATGCATCAAATTAACCTTACAGCCATAGCTTACCAACCAACTCGGCAACTACACTACTTTCCTATGAATCGGACTAAAATTTACTCAGGAAAACGGTGTGTGACTATATTTACATTTCCCCTGTGAAAACCACTGATATAAATAGCCCCAGATTTAATACAAAGAAATTTTAGATAAAACTACTTAAGCAGCAAAAAACTGACTTACGTAAGAGATTAGTGATTTTACACAAAAATTCAATCTGATCTAAAAAATCCAAAGAATGTTTAGATAGTATTTAAATTAAGTTGTGGTGATGTATTACTGTTTTATGATTATTATTTAAGTAACAATACAGATTTTATTTCACTAAAACTGGCTACTTTACTGGAAATTAATGGGGAATTTGCGAAGAATACACAATTGCTTGATGCAACCGTGATTATCAGATTGCAAATCAATCCGGTAATCGCACCTCTTTCCTGTGGAACGAACTGAAAATGATTTGGGAAAGCGGCGCAGAGATATCCGGGAATTGTTCAACATGTACAACCAAGTTTAAAAGGTCAGTTTAAAGGCAAAGTATCCCGTTGGTTCTGGCGAACGCTACAAATGGGATGGCGGAAAAGAATGTAGATAAAAAAGGAGGCAAATATGAAAACTGCAACAGGGTTCACTAATTTATTGAAAATTTCTAAAAATATTCCTTATTCTGAGGGATGGTATATTTTTGTTGATTTAGATTTTGATAATACGAAAAAATGTATTGAATCAGCCAATTATTATCTGACTGAAACGGAAGAAGAAGATGATGATATGGATGAACAGAAAGATAAATATCGATCTTGGTTAGAGTACGCAACATTTTGTGCAATTATCGACAATAAACTGGAGCACCACCCTAATGCCTCTGAAGACGATTTACTGGAGGCTGTGATTTATTATCTTGAAGAAGATGCTTTTATAGATTAATAATAAAACCGGCAATATACATGAATAAAAATATTTAATTAAAATAATTTTAATTTTTATTAGTATAAAATTGGATAGTGCTGTGTTCACATTTTTATTATAATTGCGATTTAATTTTTTATTCAAAACGTCTTTTTACAAAACACTTATTTTTTAATTTTAATAATATTTCACTATAATTTTATTATTAATTATTTATTTTATTTAAAATTTAATAATTTAAATAAAACAGTATTAACTGTTCTGATTGCAATAATATACTTTTAGGATTTCTAAACTAAATATTTAATTACTAGATCTATAAGATAATTTTTAATGCAACCGTAATAAATAACATTGTGGTATTAACCTACTCAATCAGCAATATTTAATTTTTTAGTCAATTCATCAACGCATTCCTTTGCTAATTTTTTGTATATTATGGCTATTTCTTTAGAATATTTTCCATCAACCATTTTTTTAAAACTTTCTAGAGAACCAAAAAAACCAACGGCCTGAATGGAAAACATTCCATTAACCCAACATGCAAAAATGACTTTTGAATTATCTTTACTATTTTCTCTGTAAATAATATTTTGTATTTTATCTATATCTAAATATATTCCATTACCAACAAATAAATTTTTGGATAAAAGCGTAATTTGCGTTGATTCAATATTTAAATACTTTCCGACAAATAAATTTTCAGGCAATATTTGAATTTGTGTTTTGGCTATACTTAGATTTTTCCCTATAGATAAATTATCAGGTAAAAATCTGATATCTGTACCACGTAAATTTAAAGAACCATTAATACAAATTTTTTTAGGTAGTTCTTGAATATTGGTATATCTTAAATCTAGATCACCACCAATTGATAAATTTTCTGGTAATGTTTGAATATTAGAATATCCTAAGTCTAAATCGCCACCAATTGTTAAATTTTCAGACAATGTATTAGTTTTACTATTGATTAAATCTAAATTTCCACCTACAAATAAATTTTTAGGTAAGGTATTAATATTTGTATTTGCTAAATTTAAATCTCCTCCTACAGATAAATTATCAGGCAATACTTCAACTGCTGAATAAGTTAAATCTAAATTATTAGCCACTGATAAATTATCAGGTAATACCTTGATCGCTGAATATGATAGATCTAGATTGCCATTAATTGATAATTTTTTTGGTAATGTTTGAATATAATAGGCACTAGCTAAACATAGATCTCCACCAACATATAAATTTTCTGGCAATTTCTTGATAAGTGAAGCTGTTAAATTTAAATTACCTTTTACTGATAAATTTTCAGGCAGCATTTTAATTTTAGTAGCTGTTAAATCTAAATTACCATATATATGGAAATTATCCGGTAATACTTGAATCTCAGACCATGCTAAGTTTAAACTACCAGTGACAGCAAAGGTTTTTGGTATTTTTTGAATTTTTGTTTCACTTAAATTTACATCACCATAAATAAACAGATTGTCAGGTAAAATACTAATATTTTTTTTCAAATTTAGATTATCATTAATGATAATTTTATTATTATCAAAATAATAATTTATCTTTTTTTTATCTAATAATTTCAAAAAATTTTTCATAGCATTATATATCTTATTATTAATAGCAGTAAAATATTTTGGGCTTAAAAACAATATTTACTTTGTTTCTATAAAATTTCTTTATCATATTCAAATAATAAGCTGAAGAGCTTAATGTTGCTCTTTAACTATAATTTAAAAATAATCACTACAGATGTGTTCTAAATCACGTAATAAATCTTTTGGATCAACAACCGGAGTATCACATAAGGTAGGAACAGGGAAAATACCTACCAGAATTTTTTCTTTTGATAAATCAGGCAATAATTCATTCATTAAATAATCTAGAGATAATGCTTTTGGTTTGTAATCTTTCCAATCATCAAAGGCACAATTCATAGCATATTCGCGCGCAGACCATAACATAATAACTTCATTATCACTACCATTTTGTCCACATAAAGCAAAACCATCATCATCCAATACCCAGGCCTGCTCAGAGTCGACAATTCTTTTTATACAATAGATATATCTGTCTTTGCTTCCCTTTTTAGACATAGCTTCTTTTTCTTTAGCTGATAATATCATGAATAATTATTCCTCAAATTTTTTGTTTATACTGGTTTCATTCTTGCGACCAGAATTATCATATTAACAAGTACGTAACCGAATAAACTATTAAAACGTAAATCTATATCATAAGGTTTACAACCAAAACCACTTTCATCTTCGAATTCAAATAAAGTTGCCTTTCCTTTCAATTCTATTTTTTGCGCTTGTATCATAAAGCAACCTTCTCCTTGCAGATCAATATTATAACCATACTCTAAATGATATTCCGTATTTTCTGAATGGAAAAAAGGTGTTAGCCATTAATTACCAGTACGAATATACTACTTATAAGAATGATAAATTTCTATTTTGTTATAAAATGATCAAATGAATGAATCTATGGGTTTGTTAGTATAAAATTCATACCAATAACCAGTCCATTCTGCCATATATGCTCCCAAAATTATTACTTTTTATCACAAAAAATTTGTCCACGTTTTACATCTATTCTGAGTTTATTATTCTCATCCCTAAGTTTAACATCTCCTTTTGTATAAAGTCTTAAAAAATCATTCTGTCGATCTATTAAAACAAGTTTAGATCGGTCAATCTCAAATAAAAAATAATGAGCACTCTTTACTTTAGTCAACCCACCCTTCCCTTTTTTATGATATTCAACTGCTCTGGAGGTACTGTAGTAATATAAACATCCGTGGGTTTACCTTGAATAGCACCTTGTGCTCTTTTGCTATGATTATTTGCTCGAATTACATTTGTTGTTTTTATTTTATTATATCCTGCTTTACTCGTATCAGACTGTGTAAACTAACTACTATCAGAAATATAATATATGTAAACCTTAACTAGTAATTAAATTATTATAAATAGGTTCTAAATTTATCTAATAAAAAGCCTGAATAATTAGCTTTTACAGCCTCACTGACAGGGAACAGCTCTTCCGGCATGCCGTACAGGTCGGTATGGGAGTATTAGATATGTTCTTCCTGATTTCCGGTTCGGTCTATCCGCGCCGGCGGTTCATAGCTATTGGTGTCGATATAGAGGTAAAGGTTTTGCTGTCGATTCGGACTGGTTTCCTCTATCATCCTTAAACCATCTCACACAAAGCAGAACTGTTATAGGGTTGTTGTCTTTGTCGAGCCTGTGTTTTTCAAGATGCCACTCTAATGCATCAAGACGTAGTCATAACGAAATGTGTTGTTTGGTTATTTTATAGAATTTTTACTAAGTTAATGGCTTAGAATTAGTTTAAAGGCTCATATAATCTTTTAGATCTTAATTTTTTACTTTAATAACGAAAAAATACTATAAAATTCTTATTTTTAATCAAGTTTTCTCTGTTTTTTATTACATCATCACGTAAATTATTAATAACAACCATGTTTGAGGCTAAAAATCTAGACCACTACAACACCACTTTTTATAATAAATTTTTAAAAACAAATGGTAAATTTCTGTTTCTCAGCTATTTTAGCCTCATGAGATAGATTTAACTAGTTTGATTTCTTTTATTTCTGATATATGACAGAAATATATTCAGGCTTTTTTCTGCTCAGATTATCTACTAAATCTTTTTCATTATCTCTCCACCAATATTCCTTATAAATTGCAGGTTTTTTAAATTCATAAATATTAACTAAACCTAATAAACCACATGGTGAATACGCCATAAAATCCCAACCATTTTTTTGGGCACAATACATATCTACTTCCTCATCATACCAAATTTGATATCCTTTTTTATCCAAAATATTAAAAACTGTATTTGAGACATTTGCATATTCTGATAACGATGGCATAAATTACTCCTATTTAATAATTTCAATTGCTTCGTAGGGTATTTCTCCTTGAAATAGCCCCTCATTAGCGCTTTTAACTTTTTTTCTATCGGTCAAAAATCCCTTTGTATTTACAACTTGTTGAACATTTTGTGAGGTATGTATTTTGCACCGTTTTTCGTAACTTTAGTTACATTTATTTTTGCTAAATCATTACCTAAACTAAATTTTTCAGTTCCAGATATATTTTCAGAAATTGATATATATATCCTGTGTTATCTTTTTAACATGATCTACTATTGTACCTCCTTGTTCTTTAGGTAAAATACTTAAACCCAAATTTACTTTTATTTTATCACTTTGACTCTCTATATATATTTTTTAAAAGCTTTTTTAGAATATTTACACCAGCTCCATGGATCAATCCAAGTCAATCTATTAGGCGCATACTGATAAAGCTTGAATCTGCCGGTCAATCCGAATAGTAAATGTGCTATTCTTGATTGCCGTCTCTGTCTATTCGTGCCAACGGTTCATAGCCGTATTGGTCGGTATACAGAAACAGGCTCTGCCGTTTATTTGCTGCGGGTAGATCCGTGGTATTACACCGATATTTATATCTTAATAATTATAATTTTTTGACTGAATACTTAATTTTTAATCTCCATCTGCTAGTATTACTTCATCTTGAGAAATTGCTTCTCTCAAATAAGCTAATAATTTTTTTATTTCATTGTCTTTATTATTTGATAAATAATTAATTAGGATTTTTTGATGGTCGGGATAAACTTTTGTTGTACCATAAGGATCAATATAAATTCCAGTTTTTTTTTCTAAATAGAAAAATGCATCATTTAACAATTCAATATTTTTGTCGCTTAAAAGTAACGATGGTTTACTTCCATCAGTATCAGATAAATATGAAAAATTTAACATTATATTAACTCTATTCATGGGTTGAATAAGATGTAATTATTCTGTCTTCTTTTTGGATCATAAATAACAATATCTCCTTTTCCACCCTTATACCTATTACACAATTATAACCCTTTCATAACGAATCCTTCCATTACGTTGTTGAATAACTCTATCTGGATTTTTCATAATTCTATTTTCTAGCTTACGATATTGATTAGTTTTTTATATTTATTTTTAGATTGGAAATATTTTTTTCTCTTAACTATATTTACTTTTACCAGCTTTGTTATATCGCCTTATATAGCAATTTCGTACATGTTTAGTACGTTTGTGTACAACTAGGACGCTGTCTCTCGTGATCAATCCATATCAGCGCATTTGGCGCATACTGATATAGATTAAATCCATAGACTAACCCAATCGGATCGTACTTGGTAAAACTGTCTGTATTCGAATCATAGCATCTGAAGTATTTTAGTGAGTCCGTTTTCTCTGTCTGAATACTGCCTCTGATACCTCAGGTTCTGTTGTATCTCTCTATGGGCAATCTCCTGTACCGGTTTACCCCACAGCTGGTATGAGCATTCCCAGACGATTTCACCGGCTTCATCCGTCAGCTTCTCTGACATACCTTTCAGGTTAGTATGGAAGTAGTAGATGTGTTGTTGTTCCTGATTACCGTTTCTGTCTATCCGTGCCAGCGGTCCATAGCTGCCTTCGCCGGTATACAGATACAGGCTCTGCCGTTTGTCTGCGCTGTTTTCCTGAATCATCTGCAGGTTATGCTTTTGTATTGGATGGGTCCAGTTTATTCTATTTTTTATACTATCCAATAGATAGTATGGTTTAATCACCAAAATAGTATTGTAAAGTCCAATTTTACCAAGCTTTCATTTCATCAATCGAACTCAGTTCGACGAAATTCACTTTATTATGAGTAGCATTTTTTTTTAATTCTAATAATATTTTTTTTTCAAACATTATTAATGTTAAACCTGCTTCAGGCATATAATGATGACAAAAAATTAACCCTATATTTGAATTTACTAATTTTTTAATAGTATAACTTTGAGTTTGATCCTTATTCACCAATGACATAATCAAAGGCTCGATGGGTAAAGATATTGGGATCAAAGATTTTTTAAATTTAATTTCATTTTTCTTTTTTTCAATATAATAATTTTTCAATTCAATCTTTAATGATTCTAATTTTGCAGAATTGCCATATAGATAGATGCCAAACTGTTGAATAATTTTAGTATCTTTTAAAGATACAAAATCCTTACTGTCCTTTTCTAAAAACATCAAATTGGGAAATGTATTACTTATTATTTTTTCGGCTTTCTCTGTATTAAATCCATAAGCTCCAAAACCATTCGAATCAATATTATATTGATAGCATATACAATATGCCATTGAATCAAGATCAGAACTAATTATTCTATTCCAATTAGGAACAGGGAATATAATTAATTTTTCATTATTTATCATATAAATGCTTTCCCCCATTTGTAGAGTTTACTGAATGTATGTGTGCAAACTAATCTTAATAGTATCCAGATCGTAGTATTTTAAAGTATTCTAGTGTGGAGTGGTTTCTCTGTTTAAATACCGTCCCTAATACCTCAGATTCTGTTGTATCTCTCTATGGGTAATCTCCTGTATCGGTTGCCCCACAGCTGGTATGAACATTCCCAGACGATTTCACCGGCTTCATCCGTCAGCTCCTCCGGCATGCCGTTCAGGTCGGTATGGAAGTAGTAGATGTGTTGTTCCTGATTACCGTTTCTGTCTATCCGCGCCAGCGGTTCATAGCTGCCTTCATCAGTATACAGATACAGGCTCTGCCGTTTGTCTGCGCTGCTTTCCTGAATCATCTGCAGCCCGTCCCACAGGAAGCGGGTACGGTTGTAGGGTTGGCCTTCGCGGTCTATCTGATGTTTTTCGATACGCCGGCCAAGGGCGTCGTAGACGTAGCCGTAACGCTGGCTGCGGCCTGTTTGCTCAATGCGTACTTCGCTCAGGCGGTGTTCAGCATCGTAGTGGTAGTGCTGGGTTGTGCCGATGGTCTGTTTGCTGGCAGTTCTGCCGTGCTCGTCGTAGCGGTAGTGGTGTCCTCTGAAATACAGGAGCTGGTTACAGCGAATCAGGTTGTGATTGCTGTAGTCTTCTCTGTATTTGCTGTCCAGCAGGTTGGCAGCGGCATCGTATTGCAGGGTTTCCCAGTATCTCTGATTACGGCAGCCTTCGATTCTGCCGGTGTGATCATAGCGGTAATCGGTCTGGCCGTGTTTGCTGTGTTTTTTGCTTACCAATCGGTCGAGGTTGTCGTACTGGTAGCTGCGTTCGATGAGGATATCAGGCAGGATGGGATTCTGATTGCGCTGTATCTGTTTGCGTTGCAGCCGGCTGTTGCGGTCGTATTTGAACTGGGTGTTCAGGCGTCCCTGGGTGCGTAATATTTCGCGGTGCAGGTTGTCACGTTCGATGTCGCTGATGATGTGGCAGTCGATGTTAATCTGGTGCAGGTGGCCGGAGCCGTAATACAGGTTATTGATGGTGCGCCCATCCGGCAGGGTGGTAGCGATGCGATTGCCCAGTGGGTCGTACTGATAGGTGGTGGTGTCGGGGGTATATTTGCCGATAACACGGCTATAGGCATTATAGCTAAAGTCAAGCCTACTAGAGACTAAACAACTGGTTTTATTGTCACAATTGGTTTATTATTTTTAACTATCTATTTTCTTTAATTGTTTTAAAAACACAATCAATATAATCCTGTCTATTTATAATAAGTAAAGGACAATCCTATTTTTCCCTACTAAATATTCTTTTAATATATTAATGACATAAATAGTCAGGACCTACATCAAAATATTTACCTTATTTAGGTAATTAAATATTATTTGATGTTAAAAATATTTAATTTATTAATTTTTATTATATGAGTATAATTTTATTTCTAGAATAAACTGAATGTTTAGATCTAATTACAATTTATAAAATTGGAGACTTTAACGTATTTGATATAATTGCTGGTGGTAAATCGGTATCCTGATAAATTATAGTACTTCCACTACAGAAACATATTTCCATTTGTTCTATATTATTTATATGATTTACTTTATACTCTGGTAGTAATTGGATGATGTTGGACTGTAATATATTATTGAAATTCATTGTCATTATTCCATGCATATCATGAATAGCTATATAATTAGAATCCTTTTTATCGTCAGATAAATTAATTATTTCGTAGTCATTATATTCCTTTTTATAAATACCTATTTCTATATCAAAGAATCCTATTTTAGCAGTATACAAAGTTGCTGATTTCATCGTTTCTATTTGACAACAATGAAAAAAAATGTCTCTCTTTAAAGACGGTAGACACTTTAAAAAACTGCCATTGTTAATAATATCAATAATATCTATATTTAACATTTCCATATTTAACACCCTATCTTTTTCATTTTGCCAAGTTTTCCTTTTACTATGTCATGTTTTTTCAATGCTTTTTGTAAATGGTTCCATTCAGCTCCCTTACGTGGCCACCTGACCTTGGCATTTTCCAAATAGTCGACAACTTTTGCTTTATTTCTAGGATTTGATAAATAATCATCTAATTTATTAGTAGCTTTTTTCCAAGCAATTGATTCTGCATTCGTATTGCTAAATACAGGTTTGTAAATTATTTCACCATTTTTTCCAGGTTTTATTGCAATCTCCATTTTGTCAATATGAGCATGGGCACCTTTAGTTGCCCAGTCATCAGCGAGAACATCAATTCCGTGTGATACATGTAATCCAAGTGGATCAATCCAAGTAAATCCATTAGGCGCATACTGATACAGATTAAATCCACCCAGCAACCCAATCGGATCCGGCTGAGTAAATCTACCTATATCCGGATCATAATACCTGAACGTATTGTAATGTAAGCCAGTTTCTCTGTCTAAATATTGTCCCTGATATC
>NZ_JACFQM010000017.1:0-7383 GCF_016101465.1 Snodgrassella sp. M0110
ATACGATGGTTCCTACAACACAGGCTGATGTACTGGCAGTTCCTAATACTGCACCTAATGCCAATGCTGCTGCGCCACCGGTTGTGGTAAACATGCCTATTGCTACTGCTGCAGCGGCAATGCATGCAGTTGCTATAGCCGCATAACAGGCTATTTCGACAGCAGCGCCCGCAATATCAGCCAGCAATGAAGTATGTAAAAGGATGTCTCCCTCACGAGCTGCCCAGCATGCTTCTCCCATTTGATAATCTCTTTAAAATCAATCAGAAGTAATAATTTAATATGTAAAATATAATAACATTAATTTAATTATTTTATCATATTTTAATCAATATATTTAAATCTGTTAAATTAATTTTAGAAGAATAATATGAATTTGTATTAAATAATTGTAAATTAAGCTTAAAAAATATTTATAAAACCGGATAACGCGGTTATTAATGGTAGACAAAGGAAGGCTCGAACTGCTTGTAGACGGATTTTCAGTCTGTCAATCTATCGGCATGCCGTTCAGATCAGAATACAGTTACAGGCTCTGCCGTTTATCTGTGTCGTTTACCTGAATCATTTGCAGTCCGTTCCACAGAAGGGTGGTGCGGTTACAAGGTTGGTTTGTACGCTATAGCCATAAACTTACATTGACATAAATAAATATCAGATGACTATTTATCTATAATTGTGAGAAATATTGCCGAATTACCGGAAATTGTTATCAATCTTCTAGATTTAAACCTTTGATATAATTATCAGTAAAAACTGTCGTAATTTATCTGAAATAACTACATCGCTTTCATTCTCTAAGCATCTTGTTATTTAGAAATCTACTGATATATCCAGCCTGAAAACTATTGATAACTGATATATTCATTGAAAAAATAGGCTAACAATTATCTCTGCAATTTTGTTTTAATTACGTACTATATTCATTTCAATGGCTCTGACCGGAATAAGCAGGATTTGAAAATTATATTGTAATCAGATATATATTCGAAATATTGTCTGATTCAGATAGCTGATTATAATTCAGTACAGGAATTGCGAAATGAATTTTATCAGTTAAAGAAGTAGTTAAATATATTAATGATTTTGTTTTAATATTTTGAACCAAAGTTAAATAATAAATTCGTAAATTATTATTTTTTTTGATTAATTTTTATATAGTTTATTTTTGAATATTATACAAATGTATATCATATTCATTATCGCTTAAAACAATGACTCTGTCGGGAGATGTCAATGCTAATGAAAAATCATATGTTCTATTTATTTTAAACAAGCTCAATATGAAATTAGAAAAATTTTCGACACAAAAGGATATGCAAATATTCTCATAGTAGAATAAATTACAAATAGTATCTTTTTTTACATTTAATATACTTTCAACTTCTCTCACCAGAACATTTCTTTTTATAGGTAAATTAAAAACCTTTTTTTTGATGATGTTATCAATTTTATTTATTTCCATTAGTCTTTCTCGATGCCAAACTGTAAATACCCCATTGTTAGCACACAAACCAAGTAGAAAATCATGCTATTTGTTTCATGTTTCTATATTCAATTGGTGTCATATTATTTAATGCTTCATGCGGTCTTTCTGTGTTATATATTTCTAACCATTCTTCCGTTATTTTTCTTGCTTGTTCCAGATTTTTGAATAAATACAAATCTAATACCTCCGTTCGATATGTTCGGTTAAATCGTTCTATATAGCCGTTTTGATAAGGACTACCAGGTTTAATGTAATCTATGCTTATTCCATGTGATTTTGCCCAGCTTGTGAATCTATTGGCAGTAAATTCTGCTCCATTATCAACTCGTATTTTTAATGGATAACCATGATATTGAGCTAGTCTATCTAAATACCGGTTAATTCTACCTGCCGATAAACTGACCGCAATATCAATGCCTAATGCCTCACGATTAAAGTCATCAATAACATTAAAGGTTCTAAATCTACGATGATTTTCAGAACGATCACTCATAAAATCCATTGACCAACATTCTCCCAGACGACTTGGTACTGATAATGGTTGTGGATAACGCTGGGGTAATCGTTTATTTCGTTTAGAGCGAATGTTGAGTTTTAATTGACAATAAACCCGATAAACCCGTTTATGATTCCACTTATATCCCAGTTTCCTGATTCGATGAAAACACTTAGGAAATCCCCAACGTAAATGCTTGTCTGTTATTGACTTGAGTAACGAAATAATCCTAGAGTCATCTGCCGATTTAGGTTGGTAGTAGTAAGCACAGCGACTTAAATTCACAATGGCGCAACTCATTTTAATTGTCACACAGTATTGTGATTGAAGTGTTTGTGCCCAACACTTACGAACTGACGTCGGCACTATAGCTTTTTTATTATTTCTTGCTGAAGCTGAGAGGTTAAGCTTAATTCGGCATACATTTGTTTGAGTTTACGATTTTCAGCTTCCAGCTGTTTTAAGCGCTTAATATCCGAAGATTGCATACCGCCATATTTATCTCGCCATTTATAAAAAGTAGAAACGGCCATACCATATTTACGGCAAAGCTCTTTGACAGAGATGCCAACTTCAGCTTCATTTAAAATAGATACAATTTGATGCTCTGAAAATTTTTTCATATTGAAATTCTCCTTAAAAATATCATAGAGAATTTTCTACTTTCTTGCTGTACTATTTTAGGGGATAGTTACAAAGCGAATTCATTCTCATGTAAAATGATATATTAAAAGAACTAACCCCATCTATTTTATATGCATAATTCTTTGCTTTAATTAAGTTTAATTTATCTTTTAAGTTAGTTTTCATAACATATACAATGTTTATTAGTCACAGTGCCATCGATGAACATCGCTGACCTAAAGGTTTATTCTATTGTCAATATAATCGGTTCTGGCTGGGTAAATCTAATTGTATCAGGGTTATAGTACCTGAAAGTACTGTAATACAGTCCAGTTTGTCTTAAAAAATTACTAATATAAATTTCATTTAATAGTAAATCCATTGAGATATCTTTAAATAATCAGCTACTACATTATATGGTGAAGGAGTGTAATCGCCATTTTACAGTCTCAATGTAAAATATAAGTGTGTCAAAAATTATCCACTGTTTATCAGTTAATCTAATCAGTTTTACCATTGTGATACCAGTATATAATTTATTTTTATTTTTTTTATAATTTTCAGTACACTCTACAGCTTCAAGTAAGCCATCAATATTTGTAGAAATTTTTATCGTGTCATTATCCAAAGAATATTCATATCTTATTTCATCTTCTTTCGAATAATTTGACATTTTTTATACGGCTTAATTTAACATCAAAATTTTTTATAATTTATCAATATAGCAGTCTATATTACACCCAATATTAATATTACTCTAAGATTTATAATTTATTATATCTGCATTAAAATCTACCATGTCTTATTCTACATTCACTAGTATTCTGTGAATATAGACAGATAAGTCATAAATTCTGTCATAATTTTTAAATTATCTATAGCTGATTCTACCTATAATTTTTTTCCTGTTTTCCTTTTGTAAACTTCCAGTAACCATATACGATATCTATTAGGTTGATTTTTCTTTTTATTACCGTCAGGATGATCATCTTATATATATATTTGTTACCTGCTTTTGTTATTTTAGTGTAAGCGGAGCTGAATTAGATTTTTATACGTTTATGATTGTTGTTTTACTAATCTTTCAGAGGGCAAACAAATCAAGAATATCAGCTGTTTTTCCGATTGAAATATTTATCTAACGCGTAGTAATAGTGTATCTTTGTTTAAAATTTTTAGAAGGACGCTCACATTTCTTTTACAATCCTAAGGAACCATCCAAATCAGTTAGTATATGCTGACATAGGTTGAGTTTCGCCGGTTAATCCAATCGGATCCGGATGAGTAAAATGATCTACTGTGGATTGTAGTGCAGTCTGGTTTCTCTGTCTGAATACTGTCTCTGATACCTCAGGTTCTGTTGTATCTCTCAATGAGCAATCTACTGTATCGGTTTGCCCCAAAGCTGATATGAGCATTCACAGACGATTTCACCGGCTTCATCCGTCAGTTTCTCCGGCAAGCCGTTCAGGTCGGTATGGAAGTAGTAGATGTGCTCTTGCTGATTAACTGGTCCGGTCTATCCGTGCCAGCAGTTCATAGCTGTACTGGTTGGTATACAGATACAGGCTCTGCCGTTTGTCTGCATTGCTTTCCTGAATCATTTGCAGCCCGTCCCACAGGAAGGTGGTGCGGTTGCAGGGCTGATCACCCCGATCCAGCCGGTATTTTCAATTCGAAGTCCGGGTGCATTGTATATGTAGCTATAATGTTTGCATTGGTTCTGCTGTTCAATACATACTGCGGTCAGGTGCCGTTCAGTAAAATTTCTGGGTAGGGTTGGTAAAACAGGCTGTTCATAACCCCTTATTTGTTGCTGTGTTAAATATAAACCAAACGTGCTAAACTGAATTAAACAAATTGGTAATCCAAAGTAAGAGGTTATATACACCAAATTTTATAAACAGCATATTAATAATCATTAATATTAAATATGATTAAATAATATTTAAGCGTGAAGTTGATCTCTATTCAATTCAATTTAGATAGATAAATATTCATCGTTTGTGCTCTTAATTAAATTTCATCTTCCTTTAAGGGATAAAGATCATTTATAAACTTAGTGAAAGACTGATTAATATAATAAACATTGTCCATATTAGGTGTTTCACCTTCATCTGCTTCAAGTTCATGATCCCAAAAATAAATTCTATTACTATTAGATTTCAATTCCATTATAATAAGATTACCCCCAGCATCATGAGCTATAGGAATAAATTCTGAAGGAATTCTATCCTTATAAAGATCATAATAACTTAATAAATTACTATATTTTTCTCTGCCTAAACTAAGAAATTGATCAACCATAGATCCATCATTTCTATCAGAAAAAAATCTAAATGAATTAGGCTGAGGTTGTCCTCCATTATATTTCATTAAAAAATCTTTATAATTATTTGGTAAATTACTTTTAATAATTTTCTCAAAATTAAAAATATCTTCTAAGGTTGCGGGATTTTTAGAATAAATAATAGTAGCCATAAATTATTTTTTACCTTTACTTGTTGAAATTTCACCTGTGTGCTTTACTGCATCATGAATATCAGAAGGCACTAGTTGCATATATCCAGAATCCTGATGATACCAAGTTTATTCTGCAGGCCGTGGATTTTCCGAATCATTTTCTATAGTTTAATCTGTCCTATTAAGTATATAGTCCGTAAAGAGCACAAATTAATACAAACCTTTTTAATTGAATAGTGTTAAAAATTGGAATATCTGAATGAGTAAAGGTTTATAACGGGCATATTTCTCTCTTATTTCTATGGGTAATTTACTTGAAGGACATACTTTTTCTGCAATTATACTTTTACTGGAGTTTCGACTTTTAATTTTTTTGTCGTAGAATTACAGTACGTACTTCTATCAGGTACAGGCTGTCCAATGGTAATAGCAGATACCTCTGGCGATCTGTTTGGTGCTGATGCGACCATGGGCATCGTGCTTATAGTTATGCTCTGTGAAGCTCAGTAATTAGTCGAAGTAAATGAGGTTTTTATTTATAGACTATTCTTTAGATTACCTATCAAATTGGTTAGCCGTGCTATTGTTGCAAGGTTTATCAGCAGGTTTGATTACATTAGTTTCCGATTAACCAGCTACATATTAATGATAATCACTATATCTTTGTTTACTTTGGTATTTGTTTTCGATATTGTTAAGGTTGATTGTCCACACATAGATACAACAGAACCTGAGGTATCAGAAGCAGTATTCTGATTGAGAAACCGGTCTGCACTACAATACTGTCAGGTACTATGATCCGGATACAGGTCGCTTTACTTGGCGGGAGGATTTAATCTGTATCAATATGTTTCCAACGCGTTTACGTGGATTGATTTGTGGGTGTTGACATGTATTATAGGCAAGCCCAAAAAAGTGGTTAATTCAAACTTACCTCATGCAATAAAGAGAGCTGTTGAATAAAAAGTTTATCCAGATAGAAAAATAGCTTCTGATAGTTTGAAAGATTTTTAGGTAATAAAATTGAGAAAACTGGATTTCCTTCAGAAACAATACCAGATTGAGCTCATATTGACCGTATCCTAATTTCTGCAGAAAATAATGGAATGATTGTATATTAAATAGCAAAAACTGGAACTGCAAAATTAAAAACCGTTCTTAATAAATTAATGGAGTAAATATGTCATCGAAAAATGGGACAAAATTAGAATGCAGCACAGATGGAGATGTAGCTTATTTATATTTACCAAAACACCCTGGGAAAGGTATTTCTGGAATAAGTGCAAAACAGGTTTTTCTAAATTCATTAATTAATAACTATAAAGGACCTGAAATAATTTTAGATTTTAATAAAGATGGGGAAATTATAGGTATGGAATTTATTTTTGATTAAAAACAGTTTTTAAATTTAGAAATATTGTACATAAATAAGATGAATTTCTAAAATCTGAGCTTTATTTAAATAAACATTTTAAAATGGGTCTACCAGCTTCTGCACCCAGCCGCGGATCCGATTGATTTAGATGTCGGACACAATCTGTATCAGTATGCGCCGAATGCATTGATTTGGGCTGATCCATGGGGATTGTCGAAGAGTAATCTTATAGATGGTGTTCCCAAAAATCCCGGAATAGTTCGTCGATTTATGTCAAGCAAAGAGTTCAAGAACTTTAAAAGACATGGATTTACATTTGATCCAAAAGACCCTAGAGGGGGAATAAGTGCAACTTCAATACATGTAGATACAAGAAACCCAGATGCAATAAAAAGAAGAACAGGAGCCCTAGGAGCAGATTATTATATTGATATTGATACTCGTAATTTAGATGTGACATATAAAGGAAAGACAAAGGGAAGATTGCCAGATTGGAAAATCAGAAGTAGTCTTGATTTCAACTCTGACGCAATCGTAGGTCATGGAAAGGTGAGCAAATGTTAATAGAAATTTTACAAAAATATTTCGAGGCAAAAGAAAAATTACGGCTAGAACTCAGAAATCACAATGAGCAAAAATATTTTTTAGATAATATCAGTATTTCTGAAGGTACTTTGTTATTGGAAGAGTTATTAAGATATAATAAACAATGGAGTATACTTCAATTTGAGTTGTTATTAAGACTAAATAAAGATGCAGCATTGGCTTTTATCAAAGATTATTATCTGGAGCAAGATCTGGCAAATCATATTGATAATAAAGTACATAATCTTAAAATGATGTTTACTGAAATTAAAAATATTCTAGGAGAAGAAGAATTAATCAAAGTATTAAAATGCAAAGAATTTCGACCGGTAAACAAAAGAAATAAAAAAG
>NZ_JACFQM010000018.1:0-6651 GCF_016101465.1 Snodgrassella sp. M0110
CACTCGTGGCTGCAACCCTGCTTACTCAAAATCTATTCACACATGGTTACGTTTTGGGGAAATTATGAGGGGATCTCTCAGTGCTCAGCATGTTTGAGTGCTTTACTCGCCGCGGGTTGAGAAATATGTAAAACTTCAGCCGCACGCGTTAAGGAACCACAAGTCATTACAGCATAAAAGATATCGAGATGTCTTAATTTCATTCCATGTAGCCTACTGATTATTTATTTCTACGGACTATTCTAACGAATAAAGTATAAATAATCAGATATACTCGTCATAATTCAAATTTTGGTTTAGTTGTCACGAGAATTAATTCGTAAACGTGCAAGCTAAATAGATTGACTAGGGGAATATACGGGGTAAGAAAGCGGCTCGGCATACTGCCCTATAATAAATTGTTAGGAGAAGTACGCCGAGTAGTGTGTAGCTATTAGGTAAAGTATGTACCAATTTCAATAAATATTTTAATTAAGATACTGTTTGAAATATCAACAATAAAGGCACCGACCATAGGAACGACAAGGAAAGCTTTATGTGATGGTCCAAATGCTTTTGTGACTGTTTGCATATTCGCAATTGCTGTTGGTGTTGCTCCCATACCAAAGCCACAGTGACCCGCGCTGATCACGACAGCATCATAATCTTTGCCCATCATTTTGAAGGTGACAAAGCAGGCAAATAGCACCATGACAACAGTTTGTACAGCAATGATAATTAATACTGGCCCTGCCATGCTTGCCAATTGACCAAATTTTAATGACATTAACGCCATTGCCAAGAAAAGCGATAAAGCAACGCTACCTAATACATCGACGGTCGGCTCAAACACTTCGTGTTTAAATACATGAGTCAGTGTATTACGGATAATAATACCGACAAATAAACACCAGACAAAAGTAGGCAGTTGCAGAAAAGTATCTTTAAACAATGCACTGATATAGCCACCAACAACAATACAGATAATCAGCATTGAAATGGTTTCAATAACGTTATTTGCATTGATTTTTCTTTTGACGCTTGGTTGCTCAAAAGCTTCAACGATAGTGTCGCGCTCTTGCTCGGTTGTTTTAGGAATAGAGACCTTTTTCAAAAGATGACGGGCAACAGGGCCGCCAACTAAACCACCCAACACTAATCCAAGTGTTGCACAAGCCATCGCTAATTCAACGGCGCCTGTTACACCATATTTATCAGCGAGAATAGGGCCCCATGCTCCGGCATTACCATGACCACCTGTTAGAGTAATTGAACCTGCAATTAAGCCAATAAATGGACTTTCATTCATCATGACAGCCATACTCATGCCGACAGTATTTTGAATGGCGATTAGGATCGTTACTGCAATAGTTAATAGAACTAACGGCTTTCCTCCTTTAATCAGTCGAGAAAAGTCAGAACTTAGCCCGATAGAGGAAAAGAATGTGAGCATTAATAAACTTTGCAATGAAGCATCAAAAGTAAACGAATAACCTGATGTTTTATCAATAATTAACAGAACAATTGCAACAATAAAGCCACCAACGACGGCTTCTGGTATGTGGTTTTTTTGTAGGAACGGGGTAAATTTTACGACAAACATTCCTATGAGTAGCGCGATACATGCGACTAATAATGTATAACTGGCATCTAGGATCATTTTTTTACCTCTATTAGTTTACCAGAATTTTCACTATAACAATTTAACAATAGTGAAAAATGAAGTTACTTTGGTTAACTAATCTTTAACAATGAGTTTTATTAGGGTATCCATAACTTTTAGTTAATAGGGTCATAATTTTAGTGTGATCTTAATCATGAAATATTAAAAAGATTAAAATAACAACAATGGTATTTAATGATGGGTAAACCTAAATACCATGCGGGATCCGCACTATTTTCGGTGATAGCAAAAAATAAAAAAGTATAAATAATAAACAAAATTATAAGAGAAGGAGAACATGATAAGCGCAGGCCGAGCAATTTAAAGAAGTGTGATATACAACATAAAACAGCAGCATGACCTTTCTATATTTCGTTGCTTATCGAAGTGTTAATTTTCGGGTGGATTACTCTGTTTGTTGATTAATAACGGAGAAAAATATGATTGCTGTAATATTTGAGGTGCAAATACAACCCGACCAACAAACTCGCTATTTGACTTTAGCTGAGGAGTTAAGACCACTATTAAGTCATGTAGCTGGTTTTATTTCAATTGAACGTTTTCAAAGTCTAGCTACAGAAGGAAAAATGTTATCGCTATCTTGGTGGGAAAACGAATACGCAGTTCTGCAATGGAAAAATCATGTTTTACATGCGAAAGCTCAACAAGAAGGGCGAGAGTCAATATTTGATTTTTACAAAATTAGTATTGCTCATATTACTCGCGAATATTCATTTAAAAAGGACAAGGATAATGTTTGATGTTCACGTTGTTTTAGATAATCAAATAGGACAATTAGCATTACTAGGAAAAACATTAGGTAATAAAGGTATTGGATTGGAAGGGGGAGGGATATTTACGGTTGGTGATGAATGCCATGCTCATTTTCTTGTTGAACAAGGAAAGGAAGCTAAAATAGCGCTAGAGCAAGCTGGACTGTTAGTACTTGCGATCCGGACACCATTAATTCGTAAGTTAAAACAGGAAAAACCGGGGGAACTTGGCGAAATAGCACGAGTATTGGCGGAGAATAACATTAATATTTTAGTGCAATACAGTGACCATGCTAACCAACTGATATTAATAACGGACAATGATAGTATGGCTGCATCTGTTACGCTCCCTTGGGCAATAAAGTGAACTTGCGATGGCTAATTTAATACGAAAAGAGGTTACCTTTGAGTCCTCAATAGCCGCGATAGGGGCGGCTATGTCTGACATTTCACGAGTTAAAATACTCAGTGCTTTGATGGATGGGCGAGCTTGGACGGCCACTGAGCTAAGTTCTGTGGCGAATATATCAGCTTCAACGGCGAGCAGTCATTTATCTAAATTATTAGATTGCCAGCTAATCACAGTAGTAGCTCAAGGCAAGCATCGTTATTTTCGGCTAGCAGGAAAAGATATTGCTGAATTGATGGAAAGTATGATGGGGATCTCCTTAAACCATGGCGTACATGCCAAAGTTTCCACGCCAGTGCATTTACGAAAAGCACGTACTTGCTATGATCATTTAGCTGGCGAAGTTGCCGTTAAGATCTATGATTCCCTTTGTCAACAGCAATGGATCACTGAAAATGGTTCAATGATCACATTAAGTGGTATTCAATATTTTCATGAAATGGGAATTGACGTTCCTTCCAAACATTCACGTAAAATCTGTTGTGCGTGTTTAGATTGGAGTGAACGCCGTTTCCATTTAGGTGGGTACGTTGGAGCCGCATTATTTTCGCTTTATGAATCTAAAGGGTGGTTAACTCGACATCTTGGTTACCGTGAAGTTACCATCACGGAAAAAGGTTATGCTGCTTTTAAGACCCACTTTCACATTTAAGTTGTTTTTCTAATCCGCATATGATCAATTCAAGGCCGAATAAGAAGGCTGGCTCTGCACCTTGGTGATCAAATAATTCGATAGCTTGTCGTAATAATGGCGGCATACTATCAGTAGTAGGTGTTTCCCTTTCTTCTTTAGCGACTTGATGCTCTTGATCTTCCAATACGCAACCTAAAGTAAAATGCCCCACAGCGCTGAGTGCATATAATGCATTCTCTAGTGAAAAACCTTGTTGGCATAAAAAGGCTAATTGATTTTCGAGAGTTTCATACTGTTTTTCTGTAGGCCGTGTACCTAAATGTACTTTTGCTCCATCGCGATGACTTAGTAAAGCACATCTAAAACTTTTAGCGTTATTACGTAAAAAATCTTGCCAGCTTTCCCCTTCTAAAGGGCAAAAGTGAGTATGGTGCCTATCTAACATCTCAATGGCTAAGGCGTCGAGCAAAGCCCGCTTATTTTTTACATGCCAATACAATGTAGGCTGCTCTACACCTAGCTTCTGGGCGAGTTTACGGGTTGTTAAACCTTCGATTCCGACCTCATTAAGCAGCTCTAATGCGCTGTTAATCACTTTACTTTTATCTAATCTAGACATCATTAATTCCTAATTTTTGTTGACACTCTATCATTGATAGAGTTATTTTACCACTCCCTATAAGTGATAGAGAAAAGTGAAATGAATAGTTCGACAAAGATCGCATTGGTAATTACGTTACTCGATGCCATGGGGATTGGCCTTATCATGCCAGTCTTGCCAACGTTATTACGTGAATTTATTGCTTCGGAAGATATCGCTAACCACTTTGGCGTATTGCTTGCACTTTATGCGTTAATGCAGGTTATCTTTGCTCCTTGGCTTGGAAAAATGTCTGACCGATTTGGTCGGCGCCCAGTGCTGTTGTTGTCATTAATAGGCGCATCGCTGGATTACTTATTGCTGGCTTTTTCAAGTGCGCTTTGGATGCTGTATTTAGGCCGTTTGCTTTCAGGGATCACAGGAGCTACTGGGGCTGTCGCGGCATCGGTCATTGCCGATACCACCTCAGCTTCTCAACGCGTGAAGTGGTTCGGTTGGTTAGGGGCAAGTTTTGGGCTTGGTTTAATAGCGGGGCCTATTATTGGTGGTTTTGCAGGAGAGATTTCACCGCATAGTCCCTTTTTTATCGCTGCGTTGCTAAATATTGTCGCTTTCCTTGTGGTTATGTTTTGGTTCCGTGAAACCAAAAATACACGTGATAATACAGATACCGAAGTAGGGGTTGAGACGCAATCGAATTCGGTATACATCACTTTATTTAAAACGATGCCCATTTTGTTGATTATTTATTTTTCAGCGCAATTGATAGGCCAAATTCCCGCAACGGTGTGGGTGCTATTTACCGAAAATCGTTTTGGATGGAATAGCATGATGGTTGGCTTTTCATTAGCGGGTCTTGGTCTTTTACACTCAGTATTCCAAGCCTTTGTGGCAGGAAGAATAGCCACTAAATGGGGCGAAAAAACGGCAGTACTGCTCGGATTTATTGCAGATAGTAGTGCATTTGCCTTTTTAGCGTTTATATCTGAAGGTTGGTTAGTTTTCCCTGTTTTAATTTTATTGGCTGGTGGTGGGATCGCTTTACCTGCATTACAGGGAGTGATGTCTATCCAAACAAAGAGTCATCAGCAAGGTGCTTTACAGGGATTATTGGTGAGCCTTACCAATGCAACCGGTGTTATTGGCCCATTACTGTTTGCTGTTATTTATAATCATTCACTACCAATTTGGGATGGCTGGATTTGGATTATTGGTTTAGCGTTTTACTGTATTATTATCCTGCTATCGATGACCTTCATGTTAACCCCTCAAGCTCAGGGGAGTAAACAGGAGACAAGTGCTTAGTTATTTCGTCACCAAATGATGTTATTCCGCGAAATATAATGACCCTCTTGATAACCCAAGAGGGCATTTTTTACGATAAAGAAGATTTAGCTTCAAATAAAACCTATCTATTTTATTTATCTTTCAAGCTCAATAAAAAGCCGCGGTAAATAGCAATAAATTGGCCTTTTTTATCGGCAAGCTCTTTTAGGTTTTTCGCATGTATTGCGATATGCATAAACCAGCCATTGAGTAAGTTTTTAAGCACATCATCATCATAAGCTTTAAGTTGGTTCTCTTGGATCAATTTGCTGACAATGGCGTTTACCTTACCAGTAATGTATTCAAGGCTAATTTTTTCAAGTTCATTCCAACCAATGATAGGCATCACTTCTTGGATAGGGATAAGGTTTTTATTATTATCAATAATATAATCAAGATAATGTTCAAATATACTTTCTAAGGCAGACCAACCATTTGTTAAATCAGTTTTTGTTGTGATGTAGGCATCAATCATAATTAATTGCTGCTTATAACAGGCACTGAGTAATTGTTTTTTATTTTTAAAGTGATGATAAAAGGCACCTTTGGTCACCAACGCTTTTCCCGAGATCTCATCTATTGAAACAGCTTGATAGCCTTTTTCAACAAACAATATTCGTGCTGAGTTAACCAGTGATTGATAGGTACTCTTAAAATTTTCTTGTTGATGATTTTTATTTTCCATGATAGATTTAAAATAACATACCGTCAGTATGTTTATGGTATCATGATGATGTGGTCGTGACAATCTTAAGAACATTTAGGTTATTTTATGTATATTGAACAGCATTCTCGCTATCAAAATAAAGCTAATAACATCCAATTAAGATATGATGATAAGCAGTTTCATACAACGGTTATCAAAGATGTTCTATTATGGATTGAACATAATTTAGATCAGTCTTTACTGCTTGATGATGTGGCGAATAAAGCGGGTTATACCAAGTGGTATTTTCAGCGGCTGTTCAAAAAAGTAACAGGGGTCACACTGGCTAGCTATATTCGTGCTCGTCGTTTGACGAAAGCGGCTGTTGAGTTGAGGTTGACGAAAAAAACTATCCTTGAGATCGCATTAAAATATCAATTTGATTCCCAACAATCTTTTACACGTCGATTTAAGTACATTTTTAAGGTTACACCAAGTTATTATCGGCGTAATAAATTATGGGAATTGGAGGCAATGCACTGAGAGATCCCCTCATAATTTCCCCAAAGCGTAACCATGTGTGAATAAATTTTGAGCTAGTAGGGTTGCAGCCACGAGTA
>NZ_JACFQM010000019.1:0-5991 GCF_016101465.1 Snodgrassella sp. M0110
CATCCGTCAGCTCCTCCGGCATGCCGTTCAGGTCGGTATGGAAGTAGTAGATGTGTTGTTCCTGATTACCGTTTCTGTCTATCCGTGCCAGCGGTTCATAGCTGCCTTCATCGGTATACAGATACAGGCTCTGCCGTTTGTCTGCGCTGCTTTCCTGAATCATCTGCAGCCCGTCCCACAGGAAGGTGGTGCGGTTGCATGGCTTGCCGTCACGGTCCAGTGGGTGATTTTCGATGCGCCGGCCTAGAGCATCGTAGACGTAGCGTTTGATGTGGATGAATTAGGTTATAGAGGATTAAAGATGACTTTTTAGTAGACTAAACAGCAATTAAATAATAAAACTGGAAAAATATTAATTTTTTCTTAGTTTTTCCATTTAAAAATAATACGTATTAAAAATAATACGTAATAGCAAAGCAATTTATATTTATTTTAATTCCTTATCACGAATGCAAAAAATTTTTATTGATTTACAATCTATAACCAGCAATTTATTAAAATTCAAATACTCATTCTGATGCTCAAAAAGATATCTGATACTCTTTTTTTCGTTCGAAGTATATTTAATCATCCTTTAGTTCGATATTCATCAGGTAACTTATAAGTCTAATCTTGTGTAAACTGATTACTACATCGCAATTCTAGTTTATACGTAATCTTTTATTTTTTATAATTTAAATCAACTTAATGCAACTAATTCAATAAGTAAATTAATAAGTCGATTTTTTAATATTTGATAAAAAATGATTATATAGATAATTACTCTAAAATTACATTACAATAATATTCTATTTCCATCAGAAGATCACTAGATGATGATTGATAATAGACTCTTGGAACAGTATTATCGATCGCTTTAAATGACAAATCACTATCTTTCCAGATAACATTAATCTTCCTATCTTCTGAGCAAAGGTCTTCCATAAGTTTTGATACATCATCTATACAACTTCCCATATAACCAAACTTACCAAAGAAAGCATGGCCCAGCTCACAAAAAAAAGCATAGTAATCCTGAATGTATTTTCCCTCAATGACGACAGTATCTTTCTCTAAAGTCCGTGGAATCCCATTTTTTAAATAACTGGCTGAAATATATATTAATTTTAAATTTCCTTTCATATCAAGCCATACCCTTTCTTCAAGATTATCTGCTTCTTTAAGGAAAGATAATGCTCCTACTTTATACATTTTTGAGTACATTTCTGAATATGTTTCTGAAGAGAGAGATAAACAAACATATAATGCATCAGGTGACTTTATTATTTTTTTCACTGTAAATTTACAATAAAACCTCCCGGCAAATTGATTACTTTTAATGGAGTAAGTTTCCTCGTTCGTTATTAAATGAACATTTTGTTCAGAAATTCCTGTAAATGCAAACCAATAATTATTGTTTGTCTCTAAAAAACTATAGCATTCAATCAAATCACTACAAGAAAAAATCAATTGTTCTGAACTGTCTCTAATCTCATATTTAGTTCTCATTGCTTCATCCTGTAAAATATTCAAAACATAACCTGTAATTATTCAATGATAACAGCAAATATTCTTTCATATTGGTTAATATTAAAGCTCACTTAGGTTTTACCGTTAGGAAATTTTTTGTATGTATCCTTAATTTATTATCTCCAGCTATAACTTCCCATTCTACTGAACTTTTCCATCTTGCCGGCACTTGCTTACATATCCCTGGTAAACAGTTCAACGACAAGTTGCTATCAGACAGAAGAGTTTAATTTTTTCTGGAGATAATCCAGTTACACATATACCATATTGTTTATTTAGTAATAGAATCTTTTACTTGATGTTGATAACAGAAGATGACACCACCAAACAATAGTGCACTGTGCTGACTGAAATTAAACAGACCGAAAAGCATTCATAAACTGACTACATTTATGGCTAATAACTGGGATTGAAAGCAGCTGATTCAATAAATAAACCAGTAAGCCGACTTTTTAATATTTACTGTAAGAATGGTTAATAGATAATTACTCTAAAATCACATTACAATGCTCTTTTAATGTCATTAATATATCACTAGATACTGCCTGATAATAGCCTTCTGGAACAGTATTTTCAATTGCTTTAAATGATAAATCACTATCTTTCCAGATAATATTAATTGTTCTATCTTTTCGCGCAACATTGATCAAAAGGTCTGAGACACCGGGTAGATTCCATCCCATATACCCAAAATTTCCAAGGAAAGCATGACCTAGCTCACAAAAAAAAGCATAGTAATCCTGAATATATTTTCCCTCAATGACGACAGTATCTTTATCTGAAGTTCGAGGGAAACCATTTTTTAAATAACTGGCTGAAAGATATATTAATTTCAAATCTCCTTTCATATCAAGCCATACTCTTTCCTCAAGTTCACTTGCTGTTTTAAGTAAAGCTAATGCCCCTCTTTCATACATTCGCCCAGAAAAATATAAACCCGCATATAATACATCATGTGATCTTATTATTTTTTGCACTGTAAATCTACCATGAAACCTATCAGCAAATTGATCATTTTTAATGGAGTATTTTTCCTCATCTATTATTAAATTAACATTTTGTTCAGACATCCCTATAAATGCGTACCAATAATAACCACTTGTTCCCAAAAAATCATAACATTCAATAAAATCATTACAAGAAAAAATCAATTGCTCAGAACTGTCTCTAACTTCATATTTATTTTTCATCACATCAACCTGTAAAAATAACCAAAATACAATATGTAATTATTCCAAGAAAACTTCCAATATTCGTTTATAGTGGTTATCAGTAAAACCTACTTGGGTTTTACCGTTAGGCAATTGTTTAGTAAGTATCCTATAATCACCATTACCAGGTATAACTTCCCATTCTAATGCACCTTTCCACTTTTCTCCTTCTATTCCTTTAAAAATCTTTTGATTACCATAATCATCAAGACGTGGAATACCTCTACCATTAAAAATATCATTCAATCCTTTATCCAACGCAGCAAAATCTTCTTTTTCAAGCACACCATATCGGGATTTCTTTGTGGGAAGGTTTTTAATTCTTCCTTTTATACAACTCCATCCCCACGGATCAATCCACATCAGCGGATTGGGCGCATACTGATAAAGATTGAGTCCGCCGGCTAATCCAATCGGGTCCGGTTGGGTAAAGCGGCCTATATCCGGATCGTAATACCTGAAAGTATTGTAGTGCAGTCCGGTTTCTCTGTCTAAATACTGTCCCTGATACCTCAGGTTCTGTTGTATCTCTGTATGGGCAATCTCCTGTATCGGTTTGCCCCATAACTGGTATGAGCATTCCCAGACGATTTCACCGGCTTCATCCGTCAGCTCTT
Source organism: Snodgrassella sp. M0110 (assembly GCF_016101465.1). Taxonomy (NCBI): domain Bacteria; kingdom Pseudomonadati; phylum Pseudomonadota; class Betaproteobacteria; order Neisseriales; family Neisseriaceae; genus Snodgrassella; species Snodgrassella sp. M0110. Next base: position 3,338 of record NZ_JACFQM010000019.1, read on the forward strand.
CCGGCATGCCGTTCAGGTCGGTATGGAAGTAGTAGATGTGCTCTTGCTGATTACCGTTTCTGTCTATTCGCGCCAGTGGTTCATAGCTGTACTGGTCGGTATACAGATACAGGCTCTGCCGTTTGTCTGCACTGCTTTCCTGAATCATCTGCAGTCCGTCCCACAGGAAGGTGGTGCGGTTGCATGGTTTGCCGTCACGGTCCAGCCGGTGTTTTTCTATCCGCCGGCCGAATGCATCGTAGACGTAGCCATAGCGTTCAGTATGGTTTAGCTGTTCGATACGCACTTCGGTCAGGCGGTGTTCGGCATCGTAATGGTAATACTGGGTACCGCTGGCGGTTTGTTTGCTGCGGGTTCGTCCGTGTTCGTCGTAGCTGTATTTCAGTCCGCGGAAGCTGAGCAGCTGATTAAAGCGGATCAGGTTCTGATTGCTTTCTTCTTCACCGCGTCTTCTGTCCAACAGGTTGGCCGCAGCATCGTACTGCAGGGTTTCCCAGTACGCTTCGTTGCGGCAGCTTTCGATGCGTCCGGTTACGTCGTAGCGGTAATCGCTCTGTCCCTGACGATTGTGCTTTTTGCTTACCAGCCGGTCCAGATTGTCGTAGCTGTAGCTGCGGTCCAGTATGATATCCGGCAGGATACCCGCTCCCGGACGTTTGGTCTGTTTGCCGGTCAGGCGGCTGGTGCGGTCGTATTGAAAACTGGTATTCATTCTGCCCTGGCTGCGCAGGGTTTCCCGGTGCAGATGGTCACGCTCAATGTCGCTGATAATCTGTCCGTCCAGGTTAATCTGGTGCAGATGGCCGGAACCATAATACAGTTTGTTGATGGTGCGCCCGTCCGGCAGGGTGGTGGCGATACGGTTGCCCAATTTGTCATACTGATGCTGCAGAACACCCTGTGCAGTGGTTTCGCTCAGCAGGTTGCCCATTATGTCGTAGTTGAAGCTGATCAGTTCCGGTTCGGCTTCCGGCGGTAAACCGGCAGCTTTAAAGCCGACTTTGAGCAGGTTGTCGGCTTTGTCATACTGGTAGGCGGTGGTGCCGTCGGGGGTGTATTTGCCAATTAAGCGCCCAATGGCGTCGCGTTTGAAACGATGTTCGATCTGATGCGGGCTGCCGGCTGCAAAGCGCACGCTGCTGACGTTATCGAGCGGGTCGTAGCTCAGCTGCTGTCTGCGCCCGTCCAGATCGGTCTGTTCGGTCAGGCGGTCGCCGGCATCATACTGAAACCGGTACTGTTCGCCGTTTTCGTTGGTCAGGGCGGTGAGGCGTCCGTAGGCATCGTAGCTGAAGCCGAGCTGACGGCCGGCGGCGTCGATGCGGGTATGCACTAGTCCGCGCTGGTCACGGCGGTAGCGGGTGGTGTGGCCGGCCGGATCGGTATAGCTTTGTAGTTGGCCGGCGGCATTGACGCTGTAGTGTTCCTGCCTGCCGTCCGCCAGGGTGGCGCCAATGAGCTGGCCGGCTGCGTTGTACTGGTATTTGCTGCTGTTACCAATGGCATTGGTGATGCTGGTGAGGTTACCAGCGGTATTGTAATAGAAATGGGTGATGGAGCCGGAACAGTCTACATGCTGGATAAGCTGGCCGTTTTCGTTCCAGCGCAGGTGTTTGTTGCCGCCGCGTGCATCGGTGATGCAGACAACCTGGCCGTGCCGGTCGTACTGGTAGTGGGTATGCTGCTGTAACGGGTCGGTGACGGTGAGTAGGTTACCACGCTCGTCGTAGTAATAGCGCCAGCTGCTGCCGTCGGGGTCGACGCTGATGGTCGGCAGTGCCCAGTGCGGCAGCCACTGGGTCTGGGTGGTTCTGCCCAGTGGATCGATTTCTTCGGTTAACCGACCCTGTGCATCGTAGCTGTAGTGCCATTGTCCGCCTTGCGGGTCGGTTATGCAGGCCAGCCTTTGGTAATCATCCCACTCTAATTCGCAGCTTTGTCCGAGGGCATCGGTGTAACGGGTAACCTGATAGTATTCGTTGCAGTAATATTTGCTGATGCGGCCGAGGCTGTCTTCTACTGTGGTCAGGCGTTTGTCTAAATCATAATGGAAACGATAGTCTTCCAGTCGCTGACCGTCGGCTTCGCTCCAGTGCCGGGTTACCCGCCATGCGGTCTCTACATCTGCTGTGCTGAAGTAGCTCCACTGATAATAACACTGTAAGCCAGTGGGCAGGCGGTGGTAGGTCATGCGCCGGTCGCTGTTGTAGGCAAATTCGCGGGTTTGGCGGTTCTCGGCATCAAAGACCTGTTGCAGGTCACCCTGTTCGGTGTACTGGTAACGGTTCAGTAAGCGGCGGCTGCCATCGCTTAGCTCTTGGCGGATTTCGGTCACGCGCTGCGGATGGCGCTGATCCTGATAGTGCAGGCTGATGCGGGCAGCGTTGTCGTTATCGGCAATTTCGACGATGCGGCTACGGGAATCGCGGTAGATAAGTAACTGGTTGTCGTTACGGTCCTGTAGCATGCTTAGCAGCAGACGTTTGGGGTTATTGGGATCAGGTTCGAACAGGCGGTAAAAGCCGTTGTCGTCTTCAATTACCCAGCGGTCTTGTTCGCCGCGGCGGATGGATAAATTCTCGTTAAGACCGCGTATGCCTTTACCCGGCTGGATGGGTTCGATTTCGATACGCCGCCCTTCTTCGTTGATATAG